>JAGWQR010000374.1 GCA_028869975.1 Alphaproteobacteria bacterium
CCCCGCCAGCAGCGCCAGCGTTGGCGCCAGCGGATCGCCCTCGCGCAATCGCACCAAGGTGCTGGCATAAAGATTGCCGAGAGGCGAGCTCCATACCCTGCCCTGCCGCCCGCGCCCTGCGGTTTGTGTATCGGCGTAAAGCCAGCTGCCCTCTGGCGCACCCGCGCGCGCTTGCGCCAGCAGATCGGAGTTGGTCGATCCGGTCTCGCTAACATGGATGATGTTTGGGATTAGAACAGCGCCCCCGTCGCCTGCGCGCTTGCCGCACCGAGCCAGGGGATGAGCACATAACCGACGACGAGCAGCATCGCTGCCAGCGCCATCGTCCAGCGTTCAACCAGGCCATTGTCGGGCGAGATCATATCCGCCGCGTCATCAAAATACATGATCTTGACGATCTTGATATAATAGAATGCGCCGATCACCGAAGCAACAAAGCCGATGATCGCAAGCGGAAGCAAATGCGCGTCAATCGCCGCCTGGAACACCAGTAATTTGGGCCAGAAGCCGAACAGCGGCGGAATCCCTGCCAGGCTGAACATGAACACCGCCAGCGCCGCCGCCAGCCCTTTGCGCGATTGCGACAGGCCCGCGAGTGCGGCAATCGCCTCGACAGGCTTGCCTTGCCGATCGCGCAGTTGCAACACGGCAAGAAAGCTGCCCAAAACCGTCACGACATAAACCGTAAGATAGAACAGCACCGCCGCCACGCCCTCGCGCGTCCCCGCTGCCAGCCCGATAAGCATGAAACCGACATTGTTGATCGAGGAATAAGCGAGCAGCCGCTTGATATTGGTTTGGCCAATCGCGCCCGCCGCACCAAGGATGATCGACGCCAGCGCGGCAAAAGCGATAATCTGCTGCCATTGGTGCGTGGCCGGGCCGAGCGCAACCATGCTCACGCGCACCAGCAGCGCCATCGCCGCCACTTTAGGCGCACTCGCAAAAAGGCAAGTCACCGGCGTCGGCGCGCCCTCATATACATCCGGCGTCCACATATGGAACGGCACCGCACTTACCTTGAATGATAATCCAGCCAGCACAAACACCATACCGAAGAGCGCGCCCATACCAGCGCTTCCCCCCATCTCATGTGCAATATCGACATAATGCGTGCTGCCGGTAAAGCCATAAAGCAGCGAAATGCCATAGAGCAGGATGCCTGAGGCGAGCGCACCGAGCACGAAATACTTCAGGCCCGCTTCCGCCGCACGGCCATCCTTTTGCGCCATACTCGCCAGCACATAAGAGGCGAGCGAATTGAGTTCCAGCCCGACATAGAGCGTGAGCAGGTCGGTTGCCGAGACCATCATCCCCATGCCGGTGGCCGCGAGCAGGATCAACACCGGATATTCGGCGCGGTTGCGTTCATTCACTTCAAACCAGCGTGGTGCGATAATGACGCAGATCGCGGCGGCGAGATAGATCAACGACTTGGCGAACGCACCGAAGGCATCGGCGGTGTAAAGCCCGAAAAACGCGCTGCCACCATGGCCAGCCGGCCCGGCGAGTGATGCGCCCGCCGCTGCGAACAGCGCCACGGCGCCCCAGCTTATCGTGCGTGTCGCCTTGTCCCCACCCCAAGCCGCGACCAGCATCAGGAAGGTAGCGCCCAATGAGAGGATCAGTTCGGGGGCTGTGAGCGCGAGCGAGTCGAGGTAGCTCATTTTGACCCTCCCGCTAGCACCATAGGAGTAACAGTCACCCTAGCCGTCTGAATGCGCGCATCTCCAATCGGCGCCACCGCTGCCATGCGCGCCGTCAGCGCGGTCA
>JAGWQR010000375.1 GCA_028869975.1 Alphaproteobacteria bacterium
GGTGGCGCAGGCAGTGGCGACGTATGACCAGGCACTGGCGCTCATCCGCGATCAACGCTCCACATTGTTCCCCAGCCTCACCTATAATGGCTCGGCAACACCGACTGGCACGGTTAACGCCTTTGTTTCCAACCGATACAGCATTGGTGGCGCAGCAAGCTGGGCGCCTGATCTTTTCGGCAAACTGCGCGCCGGGCTGGCGCAGGCCAAATATCAGGCGGGGGCGAGCGCGGCTGATCTTGGCAATGCCATCCTCGCCGCGCAGGCTATGCTTGCGACCGATTATGAACAGTTGCGTGTGCTCGATGCCCAGCGTGTGGTGCAGGCCAAGGCGGTAGAGGCCTATGCCCGTGCGCTCCAAATCACCATCAACCGCTATAATCAGGGGGTGGCGGCGCGGCTCGATGTGCGCCAGGCCGAGAGCCAGCTCCATGGGGCCAGGGCCGATCTGGCCGAGCAGGATCGCCAGCGCGACGTGCTGCAACATGCCATTGCGGTGCTGGTGGGAGAGAATCCCACGCAATTCAGCATAGTGCAGACCGAATATGAGGCACTGGTGCCCGATGTGCCCGCCATTGTACCGAGCGCATTGCTGGAGCGCCGCCCCGACATTGCCTCCGCCGAGCGCAGTATCTATGCCGCCAATGCCAATATCGGCATCCAGCGCAGCGCCTTCTTTCCAGACATGACGATCAGCGCCAATGGCAGCAGTACGGCGGGGGCTGTATCATCGCTGCTGGCGGCATCCACCAATTTCTGGTCATTGGGGGCGAGTGTGGCCGGCACGCTCATCGATTTTGGCGGACGCTCGGCCAAAGTGGCGGAAGCGCGCGCGGCGTATGAAGGCGCGGTCGGCAAATACCGGGCAACGGTGCTCAGTGCCTTCCAGCAGGTTGAGGATAATCTCACCGCGCAGCGCCAATATGCGCTAGAGGACAAGGAGCGACACGATCAGTCTGTCGCGGCCGATCAGGCGGAATCGATCACCTTCAACCAGTATAAGGCCGGGATTGTCGCTTATACCGATGTGATTACCGCGCAAACCACCGCGCTTTCCGCCCGCCAGGCGGCGATCACCGCGCGGAGCAACCGTCAGCAGGCCGCGATCGCGCTGATCGAGGCGATTGGTGGTGGCTGGCGCGATGCGGCGACGAAGGCGGCGATTACCCCTCCGCCCAATGCTTCAGCAAAGTGAAGGCCACGGCATAGAGCGGCGGGGCACCGAAACGCGCATCTTCTGCCCCCGCCAGTGCAGCGCGCACCTCATCCCGGCTCGCCCAGAAAGCGTCCTCGATTTCGGCGGGTGAGAGTGTCAGCGTGTCACTTTCCACCTCAGCCACACAAGCGAGCATCAATTGCGCGGGGAAGGGCCAGGGCTGGCTGGTAACATAGCGCACGGCGCACGCCCGCACCCCGGCCTCCTCATACAGCTCGCGCGCCACCGCCTCCTCGACGCTCTCGCCCGGCTCCAGGAAACCGGCGAGAGCTGAATAACGCCCCACAGGCCATGTTGCCTGCCGCCCGAGCAGCACGCGTCCGCCATGCTCGGCGAGCATGATGACCACCGGGTCAACGCGCGGGAAATGATCGAGGGTGCACCCGCAGCAATGCCGCCCCCAGCCGCCCCGGATCACCTGCGTTTCCGCACCGCAGCGCCCGCAAAAGCCATGACGGCCATGCCAGTCGATTAGCGCGCGCGCAGTACCATAAAGCGCCGCCTGTTCGGTGCTCAATGAGGCGAGCAGCGTCATCAGCCGGGGTGCACGATAGAGCGGCGCGCCCGCTTTGGTTGGCGCAAGCAGCGCGAAATGACCGACACCATCTGCCAGCCCGAGCAGGATCAGCGGCTGGTCTAGGTGCGCTTCCCCGAGCGCATCCCACACGAGAGCCCCCGCATCATCGACCTCGGGGTGGAGATCGGGCAGGCGCAGAACGCGGGCTTTTGGGTCCGCCGCGAGGCTGGATAGCGCCGCCGCATCGGTACGCAGAGGATCGACACGGTCAAGCGGATAGCCGGTAAAGCCGGGGATATGGGGTGTAATCATGACGCTGCCATAGCGCAGCGTGCCGCCTTGGCAAACAGGCTGGGTAGGCCGGCGGTCTCGATCTTGGCGACGGGCCACCACAGGCCAGCATGAAAATTCTCTGGTGCCGGGCGGGCGAGGAGCATAGCGCGCTGCACTGCCAGATCGAGCGAAAAATGGGTGAAGATATGGCGCACGTTGCCCATATTTTGCCAATCCACTCCACGCCAGTCCGCGATCATCGGCGGTGCATCGCCAACGGGCAGCGCGCGCATCCCACCGAGCAGGCCATTTGTGGGGCGCTCGACCAGCAGCACATGGCCCCCCACCTCGATCCACCAGGCGGTTTCGCGGCGTTCCGGCCTGGGGGCTTTGGGTGCGTGGACTGGATAGCGGGTAGGGTCGGCGCGGCCCTTGCACGCCCTCGCCACCGGACATTGCCCACATTTAGGCGCACGCGGGGTGCACAGCGTCGCGCCCAAATCCATGAGCGCCTGTGCATAATCACCCGGGCGCCCGTGCGGTGTGGCGGCTGTGGCGTGGGCGTGCAACTGTACCTCCGCCTGTGAGAGCGGCGTCTCGATGGCATGAACCCGTGCCATCACGCGTTTGACATTACCATCTACCACCACAGCGCGGGCACCAAACGCAATCGCAGCCATCGCGGCGGCGGTATAAGCGCCGATGCCGGGCAGGGCACGCAGCGCCGCCTCATCTGCCGGAAACACGCCGCCATACTCCAGCGCCACCACGCGCGCACATTTGATGAGGTTGCGCGCGCGAGCATAATAACCGAGCCCCGCCCAGGCCGCCATCACCGCCGTATCATCGGCGGCGGCGAGTGCGGCCACGCTTGGCCAGCGGGTGATGAACGTATTGAAATACGGGATCGCCGCCGCCACCGTCGTCTGCTGGAGCATAATTTCAGAGAGCCAGACGCGGTATGGATCGGGCGGCGGCGCACCAGGCGGCGACCGCCAGGGCAGGGTTCGCGCGTTCGCGTCATAATGGGCGAGCAGCTTTGCGGCGAAACAGGTGGACATGGTAAATTTCACTCGTGACGTGCGGCCGCACCTCTGCCATAGAGCGCGTCATGCGCAAGGGAAAAACTGATTCAGAAGCGAAAATGCGTAGGGGTAGCGCGCGCGCTGTGGCCGACATCCTGCCCGATATTGGCGGCACCGCCTTCCGCCGCTTTGGCTTTGTGCAATCGTCGATCGTGTCGCGCTGGGCGGAGATTGTGGGGGAGCAATATGCGGGAATTTGTAGCCCTGAGTATCTGCGCTTTCCGCAGGGCAAGCGCGCCGAAGGGGTGTTGACCATCCGCGTGGCGAGTGCTCATGCCACGATCATGCAGCATGTGATCCCTGAAATTATCGCGCGGGTGAACCGCTTTTTTGGCTATGCGGCTGTGGTGCGTATCATCCTGCACCAGGGAATGATTGAGACGGGCCAGGTGCCAGCGCGCCCCAGGTTGGAGCGGGTGGCGATCCCCGAGGTGCTGGGCGAGAGCTTGCACTCCGTGGCTGATCCGGAACTGCGTGCGGTGCTCGAATCACTGGCGAGCGGGCTTTCCGCGAAGCAGGTTGTGGCGGAAGGAAAATTGCGGTGAAGTGTCTTGCACTGGCTGTGCTTGCCCTGTTGAGTATGCCTGTATTTGGGCAACCCGCGCTCAAGCCCATCGATCAATATGGCACCACGGCGGACAACGGCATCACACATGGCAGCGCCGATGCACCGCTCAAGCTGGTTGAGTATTTCTCGCCAACCTGCCCGCACTGCAAGCATTTCCATGATGATGCAAATGCCAGCCTGAAAGCGATGATCGCGCAGGGCAAATTGCGTTATGAGGTGCGGCCGCTGCTGCTGCCGCACCCGCATGATGCGATGCTCGATGTGCTGATCCGCTGCGGAACACCCAAGCAGGGGTTCGCACTGGCTGACATATTCTTCAGGCGGCAGGACGCGATGTTTGCCATTCTCCAGCGCGCGGCCAAGTCGAAAGCCCTGGTCAGCAGCTGGGAGAAAATGAGCACGACGGCGCTCTCGCTCGATTTTGCGACACGACTGCGTGTGTATACAGATACGCAGCGGGTGGGAATTTCGACGGCACAAGCGCACAAATGCCTGATGAACGATCAGAATTACCTGGCACTGGGTGAGATTGCGGCGGCGGCGGACCAGCAGCGTATCAACGGCACGCCGACCTTCTATATCAATAATGCACTGGTGGACATTCCTGAAACCGGCACGTTCTGGACAGCTGTAAAAGCTGCGCTCGAAACCACCCCGGCTTCTGCGCAAGCTGCTCCATCACTGGCCACAGCGCCTGCCCCCTCCTTACCACAGCCGCGCCAGAAAGGATCCTGATGCTGTTCAAACCTCTCCCCCTCATCGCACTTGCAGCGCTCGTGCTGGCCGGTTGCAATGCGTCGAACAATGCTTCGGCACCATCAGGCAGTGGGCCCGCGCAGCCCCTCGCGGCCGCTGTCACCGCCCCGAACGGGCAGGACTGGCTCACCACCTATGCCGCCACGCCCGATGGCGGATTTGTGAAGGGCAACCCCAATGCGGCGGTGAAGCTGGTTGAGTATTTTTCGCCAAGCTGCCCGCATTGCAAGCTGTTCGCCAACGGTGCGCGGGCCGGAATCAACGCGGCAGTGTCGAGCGGACGGATGTCGTATGAGATGCGGCCGCTGCTGCTGCCGCACCCTTATGATCCGGCGGCCGATGTGCTGTTGCGCTGTGGTGGCGGGGCAACATTTTTCCCGCTTTCGGAGGCCATGTTCGCCGCGCAGGACAATACGTTCAAAACGCTGGAGGCGATCGACAAGGACAACGCGCCAAAATGGCAGGCGATGCAACCCGAAGCGGCTTATGCCGACATGGCCGACAAACTGGGTCTGATTTCGATGGCGCAGCAGTTCGGGATGACGACGGACAAGGCTAAAGCCTGTCTAGCGGACAAGGCCAATTATACGGCGCTGCAAAATATTTCGGCGGGCGCGGATAAATATAAAATTACGGGCACGCCTTCGTTCGTCATCAATGGTGCGGCCGTCACATTACCAGACAATGTGGAAGCGAGCTGGGATTTGCTCAAGCCCTATCTCCGCAACGCCGGAGCGCTCTGATCCTTGCAGATCACCCGGCTTAAACTCACCGGCTTCAAGAGCTTTGTTGAACCGACCGAGTTGCGGATTGAAAAGGGATTGACCGGCGTGGTCGGGCCGAATGGCTGCGGAAAATCAAACCTGCTTGAGGCGATCCGCTGGGTGATGGGCGAGGGGAGCGCCAAATCTTTACGCGGCGGCGCGATGGATGATGTCATTTTTGCGGGCACCGCCAGCCGACCGGCACGCGATTTTGCCGAAGTCAGCATGTTGGTCGAGGAAGCCCCCGGCGCGCCCGGTGATGTCGAGGTGGCGCGGCGGATCGATCGCGGTGCAGGCTCGGGTTACCGGCTCAACGGTGATGATGTTCGCGCCAAGGATGTGGCGCTGCTGTTTGCTGACGCCGCCACCGGCGCGCATTCACCGGCTCTGGTCAGTCAGGGGCGGATCGGCGAGATTATTGCGTCTAAGCCTGCCGATCGCCGCGTGATGCTGGAGGAGGCTGCCGGCATTTCCGGGCTGCATGTGCGCCGCAAGGATGCCGAGAGCAAGTTGCGCGCCACCGAGAGCAATCTGGCGCGGTTCGAAACGATCCTTGCGGATATGGAAACCCGAATCGCCAACTTGAAGCGGCAGGCACGCTCGGCGGAGAAATACCGGGCGCTCTCGGCTCAAATCAGGGTCGCGGAAGGGCGGATGATCTATGCGCGCTGGCGCAGCGCCGCCACCGCCGCCGATGCGGCAAAAGCGGAGGCGGATAGCACACTTGCGGAGGTCAACACACTCTCATCCCAGCAGGAGGAATCGCGCGCCATGCAGGCCCGGGCGCTGGCGGCACTCGCCACCGCGCGCGCCACCGTGCAATCCGAGCGCGATGCTGCTTCGGATGCCACCCACAGTCTGGCGACGTTGCGCGCCGAACGCGATCAGCTCAAGGCAAAAATCATTGATATTGCCAGGCAGGCGGATCGACTCGCGGCTGATCGTGCACGCGAGGGCCAGCTCGCTGAGGATGCCGCAAGCGCCATGGCCACGCTGGCGCAGGAAATTGCAACCCTGGAAACAGACACGGCGCAGGCGGAACCCGCGCAGCAGCAGGCGCGAGCTCGGCTCGATAGCGTTGAAGCCGAAGGGCGCGATGCCGAAGTTGAACTGGCACGCGCGCTGGCCGATCAGGCGCGCGAACAGGCACAGGCACAGGTCGCCGAAGCGAGTTTCCAGATGGCGCAGACCCAGCTTGACCGGATGCGCCGCGAAGTTGACACTACCGAATCGCTTATCAAAAATCTGGGCACCGACGCGCAACCGCTCGCCGCGCGTAACGAGGCCGTTCAACAGCGCCGAAAATCGGAGGCGCGTATCGCCGAACTGGATACTGCGCTCGACCAGTATCAAAATGGGCTGACGGCGCAGGCCGCCACGCGCGAGGAGGCGCAGTCCGACGTTGCCCGGATAGCCGCCGATCAGGCCGCGCTGAGCCGTGAGGCCAGTGCGCTGCGTGCCGCCGTTGACAGCGGAATCGCCAGCGAAAAAATCATTCACCAGATCAAAGTGCAACCAGGCTATGAGCGCGCGCTCGCAGCGGCGCTGGGGGATGATCTGGAGGCTTCGACGAAAGCAACCTCACCGCGCAGTTGGCGGGGATCGCTAAGCCATCCAAATGATCCGGCGTTGCCCGGTGGGAGCGTTGCCCTGCTCGCATATGTGACGGCACCGCCAGAACTGGCGCGCCGGTTGAGTCAGGTGCTGGTTACCGACAACGATGAGGGTCAGCGCCTCGCCGTAGGGCAACGGTTGGTGACACGCGAGGGCGTTTTGCGCCGCTGGGATGGTTTTGTTGCGCAGAATCAGGGTGCCGTGGCGGCGGAACGGCTGGTGCGCCTCAACCGGCTCAGCGAGCTTGAACGGTTGCTGCGCCCGATGAATGCGCAGCTTGAGGATGCGCGTGCGGCGCTTGCCTCACTCATTGTGCAGGCCGAATCTGCGCGCACCCAGGCCGAGGCGCAACGACGCGAGCGTGAGTCTTGTGAGGCCACACACCGCAACGCGCTGCGCACCGAGGATCAGGCCAGCGCGGAACTGGAGCGGCTCGCCACACGCCGCACTGAACTGGCGGAACGTCACAGTCTGGCCAAGGCGGAACTCCAGCAGGCGCTGGCAGCGCATGAAGTGGCCCGTCAGGCCCGGATTGAGGTGGATCATGATTCGCTGACCCACCACCGCGTGGCCGGGCTGGCTCAGCACGCCGAGGAGCTACGCGCCGCAATCGCCGAAGCCCGTGCGCATTGCGCCAGTCTTGCACAGCAACTTGAGACCCAGCGCGCACGGCTGCGCGCCGCACAAGCGGAACAGCAGGACTGGCATACACGGGCGGCGGCGGCAGACGACAGGATTGGCGAAATGGCACGTCGAGCACAGGCCGCCGAGGCGGAGGCCATGGCCATGGCCACGCGTCCTGCCACGCTCGATGTCCGGATTGCGCAGGTGGAATCCGAACGCGAATCGCGTACGGTGGCACTTGAAACTGCCCGCGCCGCCGAAGATGCGGCACAGGCTGTGCTCGCCGAAATCGAAACGGCATTAAACGTGCGTGGCGAAACCCTTGCTCAGGCGCGTGAACGGCGCGCCGGGGCGCAGGCGCGCGCGGAGAATGAAGAACTGCGCCGGATCGAAATGGGCCGCGTCTCAGGCGAGCGCTTTGAATGCCCGCCGCCGTTGCTGCCTCAGGTTGCGGGCTTTGTGGATACCGACGTTGGTGCGGCTCAGGATGAATCCACCGCGCATGAGCGGCTGCTGATGGAGCGTGAAAGGATCGGCCCAGTCAATCTGATTGCAGAACAGGAGATGCAGGCGCTTGAGGCCGAGCGCAGCACCCGCGCCGCCGAA
>JAGWQR010000376.1 GCA_028869975.1 Alphaproteobacteria bacterium
GATCAACATTGTCGGCGGTTGTTACACCCGGCACTGTCCAGAATCGGCTAACGCGCGTTGTGGCCACCCGGTCCGTCAGGGTTATTAATTTGGGTGCGGGCAGTGTCGGGATCGGCGCTTGCGGGTGAATGACCGCTGGAGCGCCCTTGATCGAACCGAACCAGCGTTCGGCCTTTGCTCTGGCCGTAGCAAGGTCAATATCACCCGAGAGCACCAGCACCGCATTGTTCGGGCCGTAATGTTCGCGGAACCAGGCGCGGACATCCTCCAGGCTGGCATGGTCGAGATCGGCCATCGAGCCGATGGTTGTATGGCCATAGGGATTGCCCGGCGTCGGGAACAGGCCATCTTCCTCGGCATATTGCACCATGCCGTAAGGCTCATTGTCGTCGCCGCGCTTCTCGTTCTGGACGACGCTGCGCTGCAGATCGAGCGTCGATTGCGGCACCCCGCCAAGCAGATAGCCCATCCGGTCGCTCTCGATGAACAACGCCCGGTCAAGCGAGCCAACTGGCACCGTCTCGTAATAATTGGTGCGGTCGAACCAAGTAGAACCGTTGAGGTCGGTGGCCCCCAGGCTTTCCATTTGCTGAATGACAGAGCCTTTCGCATGTTCGGATCCCGCAAACATCAGGTGTTCGAACAGATGCGCAAATCCCGAGCGGCCGGCCGGTTCATCTTTCGATCCGATATGATACCAGATCGCAACCGAAACCACCGGTGCCTTTTGGTCGCTGTGCACGATCACACGCAGGCCATTCGCCAATCGGAATTGCTCATAAGCAAAATGCATCTTGTCAACGAGCGCGGAAACCGGTGCGGGTGCGGGCTGTGCCAGGAGCGGGGTCAGGCTGGAGGAGAGGGTAAGGGCAGCTAAAAAATGATAAAAACGCATCAGTAACTCCTGTGACTCGTTCGTTTTTCAACCTAGCAGCCGCATATCATAGCGCAATAAAATTTTAACGCGCGTTGTTTAAGCTCTTGTCATGAAGGATTGTGTCTTGCCTATTATCCTGTTGGCGGCGCTAGCGCTGGCGGGGTGCCATACGTCTGCCAAAGATCAGAGCATCGAAGCGCACGATAAGGAGCTGGTCAGTGCCAATCAGGCCGATCCGGCGGTCAAGCAAGCGCTTGAGGATCCCATCATGACTGATCCGCAACTCGCCACCCGATCGAATGTCCATGCCATCCGTCCCCCCGATGAGCCATTTTCGGCACCACTTCCTCCTGGTGTGCGCGGTGCCGACACGCCTGGCCCGCCGCCCAAAACAGCCGGACAGCGCGCCTGGGCGGTACTCGGCAAACCTCAAACGCGCGGCTGCGACATGCGGGTGGCCTATTCGGCACTGTGGGCAACTAAGCTCCCCAATGGTCTCGGCATTTACCCCAGAGGCCATGTAATCGAAGCGGCGGGAAGTGACACGCCGACCTGCCATTTGCGTGTGGTCAGTTATCGTTCGGAGGCAGACAGCGGCGCGATCAGCGATTTTTACACACAAGCCGGACGGCAGGCGGGCTATCAGGTGGCGTCAGATCAGGACGGCCTCATTGCGCAGCGCGCGCGCGATGGCGCGATGTTCAAAGTCGACCTTACGTCCGAAGATGGCGGCGGTACCGCAGTCGATATGGTCAGCAACGCGGGAAAGTAGCTCTAACACAAACGATCCAGTGCGGCATCGCTCAGGCCGCCCGGCACGATCATCACCGGGCAGGGCAGGGTGCCCGATTCAGTGCCTGCAAAATGCGCGACCAGTGGGCCCGGATGGCCTTGCGCCGCCGCGCCGAGTACCAGTGCGGCGATATTGGGATTTTCGCGCAGCGTGGCGCGGATTTCATCTGCGGGGTTGCCCTCGCGCACGCGGATAGCGGGGTGAAGATTCTCGCGGGTTTCTTCGGCCACAGTTTCGAGCGCGGCGGCGACCAGTTCTTCGGCATGTTCGAGCGCTTCCTGCTCCATCGTTGCCTGCACGCCGCCCCATGCTACAAATTCAGGCTTGGGCACGAGTGCCAGCACCTCAATCGCGCCGCCACTATTGGCTGCCCGCCGCGTGGCGAAGCGAAGCGCGAGCACGGCTTCAGGCGTTTCATCAATCACAACCAGATAAGTACGCATCGCCAACCTCTCCACACCATGCATCCCTGATTTGGCAATAAAGTGCAAGTGATTTAGGCACTCACTGGAAATCCTGAACTGTGCGCGCTAGAGAAAGTCGGCAGACACACAACAACAGGATAAACCCATGGCGTTCGATCTCAAAATGCCCGCTCTTTCTCCCACCATGGAAGAAGGTACGCTTGCTAAATGGCTCATCAAAATCGGCGATCAGGTGAATTCGGGAGATGTTATGGCCGAGATCGAAACCGACAAGGCGACGATGGAGTTTGAGGCGGTTGACGAGGGCGTCGTGGAGGAAATTCTGGTGGCCGAGGGCACCGAAGGGGTCAAGGTCGGCACGGTGATCGCGCGGCTGGCGGGTGAGGGGGATGAGGCCAAACCATCTGCCGTCCCTGCGCCAGCTCGGGCATCCGCTGCAAAGGCTGAACCAGCGCCAACTCAGGCTGCGGCCCCCGCCCCCAAAGCCGATCCGATCCCGGCACGCGTGGACGGTGAACGCATTAAGGCGTCGCCGCTGGCGAAGAAAATCGCCGCCGCATCGGGAATTGACTTGTCCGGCATCACCGGTTCCGGCCCCGGCGGGCGGATCGTGAAGGCCGATCTGGCTGACGCGCCCAAGGTAGCGGCGACTCCGGCACGACCTGTCGCAGCACCTGCAACTGCACCCGCCGCCGCTGATCCGACCCCTGCCCCCGCCCCCGCGCCGACCGGCGATCACCCCACCCCGCACGAAACAGTCAAGCTCTCGGGAATGCGCAGGACCATCGCGCGGCGCTTGACCGAGAGCAAGCAGCAGGTGCCGCACATCTACCTCACCCTCGATGTCCGGCTCGATGCGCTGCTCAAGCTGCGCACCGAATTGAACGCAGGTCTCGCCAGTCGTGGCGTCAAGCTCTCGGTCAACGACATGCTCATCAAGGCATTGGGCCTCGCACTGGAAGCCGTGCCCGCCTGCAATGTCTCGTTCCAGGGCGACACGATGCTGCAATTCAGCCGCGCGGACGTTTCGGTCGCGGTCAGCGTGCCCAATGGGCTAATCACCCCGATCATCACCGATGTCGGCACCAAGTCACTCTCGAAGATTTCGACCGAGATGGGTGATTTGGGCAAGCGCGCCAAGGAAGGCAAATTGAAGCCCGAGGAGTATCAGGGCGGCACCGCCTCGCTCAGCAACATGGGCATGATGGGCATCAAGCAGTTTGAGGCCGTCATCAACCCGCCGCAGGGCATGATCATGGCGATCGGCGCGGGCGAGCAGCGGCCTTATGTGGTCGATGGCGCGCTCGCCATTGCGACCGTGATGAGCGCGACGGGCAGCTTTGACCACCGCGCGATTGATGGCGCGGATGGCGCGATGCTGATGAAGATGTTCAAGGAACTTGTTGAAAGCCCGATGGGTTTGGTGGCTTGATCCCTGTTTTCATCTCTCCCCCTCCTCCGCCGTTTCCTCCTCCCCGCTATTATCACCGGGGTTGTAGCGGATGTCGCGGTCGCGGTGCAGCTTGGCGCGCTGGCAAGTGGTCGCGCGCTCCTTCCTGCTCGCCATCCTGATCGGCGCCATCATTACGATGATCATCGCCTGTAACATTACATCGGATGACACGATCCGCTATGGCCGCTATGGCGTGGTGGTAGGCGCGGTGACCTGGGCGATCTGGGCGCTGCTCAACTTTGACCTGTTCAAAACCAAGGGTGAAGACAATGGCGAATGAGTATGATGTGGTGGTGCTGGGTTCGGGGCCGGGGGGCTATGTCGCGGCGATCCGTGGCGCGCAACTGGGCCTGAAGGTGGCGATTGTCGAGCGTGAGAATCTGGGTGGTATCTGCCTCAACTGGGGTTGTATCCCGACCAAGGCGCTGCTGCGCTCGGCGGAAGTGTTCCACCAGATGAAACATGCGGCCAGCTATGGCCTGGCTGCGGACAATGTGCGCGCGGACATTGAGGCGGTGGTCAAGCGCTCGCGCGGAGTCGCCAAGCAGCTCAATCAGGGTGTGACGCACCTGATGAAGAAGAACAAGATCGA
>JAGWQR010000377.1 GCA_028869975.1 Alphaproteobacteria bacterium
AGGATTTCGACGCGACGCCCACCCTATGGCTATCATGTGCGGGGTCGTAGGCGCGCTATCGGCTTTTTATCATGATTCTACCAACATTCATGATCCCGTCCAGCGCAAGATTGCATCACATCGGCTCATCGCCAAAATGCCGACGATTGCGTCAGCGGCCTATAAATATTCGGTGGGACAACCTTTTATGTATCCGGATAACTCGCTGAGCTATTCCGCAAATTTCCTGCGCATGACCTTTGGCGTCCCCGCCGAAGACTATGTGGTTGATCCGGTGATCGAAGCGGCGATGGACAAGATATTTATTCTTCACGCTGACCATGAACAGAACGCATCGACCTCAACGGTGCGCCTAGCGGGATCATCCGGTGCCAACCCATTCGCCTGTATTGCGGCCGGGATTGCGTGCCTTTGGGGACCGGCGCACGGCGGCGCCAACGAGGCCGCGCTCAATATGCTCCGCGAAATCGGCACGGTTGACCGTATTCCGGAATATATTGCGCGCGCCAAGAATAAGGACGACCCCTTCCGCCTGATGGGCTTTGGCCATCGCGTATACAAGAATTACGACCCCCGCGCGAAAGTGATGCAGAAAACCGCCAAAGAAGTGCTCGACAAACTTGGTGTGAATGATCCGGTGTTCGATGTTGCGCGCGAGCTGGAGCATATCGCACTCAACGACCCCTATTTTATCGACAAGAAGCTTTATCCCAATGTCGATTTCTATTCAGGCGTTATTCTGTCTGCGATCGGCTTCCCGACGACAATGTTTACCGTGCTGTTTGCGCTTGCGCGAACGGTAGGCTGGGTCGCGCAGTGGAATGAAATGATTTCCGATCCTGACCAGAAAATCGGACGCCCAAGGCAGCTTTATACTGGCCCGGCAGAGCGCGACTATGTGCCGATTGACAAGCGCTAATCTGTAACCACAGGCAGGGTGAGGATGAATCGTGCGCCCTGCCCGGGCGCACTCTCCACAGTAACGTCGCCACCCATTGCGCGCGCGAGTTTTCGGGAAATATACAGGCCGAGGCCCGATCCGCCGAGTTCGGATGGATCGGCCCGGAAAAAGCGTGAAAAGATTTTTTCATGCAGTTCGGGCGCTATTCCTTTACCCTGATCGGCTATAATGAGTGCTGCTAGTCCGTCGTGGATTTCGCTGCGCACCCAGATTGTTGCGCCATGTGGCGAATAGCGTATCGCGTTGCCCAGTATGTTTATCAGAATCTGGAGCAAGCGCTTGAAATCCCCCTGCACGAAAATGTTGTCAGCGACATCGGGCGCTTCAATACTGACTCGAGCATCAGCAGCACGAACACGCAGCAGACTTGCCGCTCGTCGTGTTGCGTCAGCAAGATCAATCGTTTCACAACCAGCTTTGAAGTGCGGCGAATCGACAATATCCGCATCTTGAACATCTTCGATGAGCGCAATCAGGTGTCGGCTTGCCGCCAATATATCATGTGCATATTCCACATATCTTGCATCAAGTGGCCCTTCGTGCTGGCCAACCAGTGAATCAGCTTCTCCGATAATCAATTCAAGAGATGTACGGAATTGTTGTCCAAGTCTCTGCAGATCAGTGAGTTGCGGCGGCTCGATGTTGTCTATATACTCCGGCGCACCCGGGGGCTGCGGCGCTTGATTGGGATGGGCAAGTGTTTGAACTCGCCCTCGCCATCCGCAATATTTTCCCTGTACATCGAAACAGGGCATAGCCGCGATCAAGAATTTGTCGGGATGATCGTCGCATGCAGCAACCTGTCCGTCAAATCCGACATGTTTTGCGAGCGCGCTAAAAATTGGTGCATTTCCTTCTTCATCGTATTCAAACCGGAAAAGATCATCCAGACCTAAACCAAGCGCCTTAGCTGGCGCGGCGCGACCCCATAATTTTGTGATTTTAAGACCTGCATCGCATGCAAATCGCCATTCCAAACTGGTGTCAACATCCGAAGCCAACCCGAAAAGACGCGTCATGTGCGGCAATATCGTCCATCCACCAATCGTTATATCGATATGATCTGCGCCAGGTGTGGCCAGCACATGCAGTTGCACCAGATCAAGCCCTTCTGCCGCAATAATATTTCTTGCAATAGGAGCATGAAGGGTTTGAGCCATATGCGCCACGACCGCCAATGACGGGACAGCCAGGATTTCTCCAAGTTCCGCTCCTGCGGCGCGTTGCAACGATTGCAAGCGCGGATCGGCAGCTGTCAGGCGCCCCACTGCATCGAGCCGCCCCCAGACGTTATGGTTTGCGGTCATCAGTCGCGTTCACAGCCGTAAGAGTGGATAAATGCAGCCTCATTGTCTGGGTTTAGCCCAAACAGGGTTAAAGATCGTCTAAGAATAATGCGAACTGGTCGACATGGTCGTAAAAATGGATAAAGCCATGATGACCCGCTTTTTCTACTATTGGGTTATACCCAGGGGCTATCCTTACTAAATGTAGGGGCTTTTCGATAATACTAAAAACATGGTAAACGACAGGCATGCAAGGGGCTGAGAAAATTATATCTTTGATGAACCACGGGAATGCCAATCCTGATGATCATGGGGCGGTCGGTGCAGAACCCTGCGAATTTTTAGAACTTGCCGACGTGGACACGGCAAATCCTGACTGGGCCGACGATACAGATTCGCCAAGGGTAAGCCGCGCCTTGCTATGGCGGCGACGGGCGCTTGGGATAAGCGCGACCACACTGGCCTTTATTGGTATGGGATGGATCGTGCTTGTGATTATCAGCACCGATGCGCCATTCTATCATTTACCCGATTGGACAGTCCTGATCATTAAAATTGCGCCGGGATTGTCCGCACCGTTGAGTTTTCTCGCGCTGCTCTGGCTTCTTTTTCACCCACGCGCACATGCTGGGGTCCACCAGACCAGCATCGATCAATCTGAATTGCGCATACTGTCGCAAGTTGCTGCCGCAGATATTCAGTCACGATTGACCGAAAACACCGACCTGCTCCGTGGTCAGATCGAACAACTTGACATAGCCGGTGAAGCCGCGTTGCAGCGTGTAGCCACGCTTCGCGCAACCCTGAACGAGGAAATTGGTCAGATCAGCGTGCAGACATCACTACTTAAAAATGCTGCCGCCGCAGCGCGGTCTGACATGGCCGTGCTGATGTCTCATTTGCCAAAGGCGCATGTTGAAACGCGCAAGATTGTGGTCGCCCTCCAGGATGCAGGAAGCACCGCGTATGAGCGCACCATTGATTTGGCTGGACAACTTGAAAAGGTCGCGAACCAGAGTCAGGTAGCGCAAACCCTGGCTCAAACGACTGTCGCCACACTTGCCAGCCATATCAGCGTAATTGATGAACATGCAAACGCCGCACAGCGGCAGATTGAACAAAGCCGCAAAGTACTCGATACTGTTCAGGAAACAGGCGGGGCTGCGCTGGATCATCGTCTGGCTACGCTCATGGAACAAATCGACGCGCTCGGACTCGCGCTACGGGCGCAAGATGGAGCGGGAGAGCAACTTATTGAGAAACTGCGTGTTGCGCTCGCAGATGTTGAGGAGCGTCTCGCAAGAATTGATACGGATGGCTATGGGCGGCTAGAACTTCTTGGAAGCGCAGTGAATGCGCTCAACACCCAAAGCAGTACTTTGTATGACAATCTGCAAAACAATGGGACTCAGACGGATCAACTCATTGGCAAGACAGAAGCACTGCTATTGGCGCTCGATTCAGCTACACGTGAAATCAGCGAATCTTTGCCTGCCGCATGGGAGCGAGCGACAGTTCAGGCGGACAATGCCAGCATGGTTATCTCCGGGATGTCTGAATTAAGTGAAACCGTAGAGAAGCGTCTTCATGCAGCACACGCCACAACGCATGATATTTCGGAAAATCTATCTGGTCACGCCAATATGATAGGAGCAACCGAGGCAAATCTCGCAAAGACTCGTCATGCCGTACAGGCCTTGAATGATGCCGTGGCACTCTGGGAATTGCAGGCCAAATCACTTGGCGAGGAAGCTCATGGCACCCTTGTTGACACCATGCTGCGCGTCAAGGAAACTGCGGAAATCGCACGCGCACGCGCCAGCGAGGCCATTCAGTCTGTTATTCCAGATGCAGTCAAGAAGTTAAGCATGGATGCAGGCAATGAACTTTCTGCCGTGACGGAAAAAATCGTTACAGCCCAGATCCAAGAGGTTACCGGAATTGCAGAACAGGCAGTGGCCGCAACTACTACAGCAACGGAGCAACTCATGAGGCAGTTGCTTACTATCCGCGAGACAAGCGAAATGCTTGAGCAGCAAATGCGTGATGTCGATGAAAAACAGGCTTCTGGACTTCAAGATAATCTTTCCCGCAAAGTCGCACTGCTTATAGAATCGCTTAATTCAATCTCCATTGATGTGTGTGGCTTGTTGGAACAAGATGTATCTGATGACGCCTGGGCAGCCTATCTCAGGGGAGATCGCGGCATTTTTACACGGCGCGCTGTGCGATTGATGACCCAGTCAGAAAGTCGCGCCATCCTGCGTCATTATGAAAATGATGACAGTTTCAGAGGACATGTAAACCGCTATACCCATGATTTTGAAGCAATGATGCGCCTCGTGCTCCACACACGCGACAGCGGACCGCTCAGCATTACGCTACTGTCATCCGATATGGGTAAACTCTATGTCGCGCTCGCGCAGGCGATTCAGCGTCTGCGAACCTAAGCAGCTTTACTGGGCTGCATTAGCTGGGGGATGGAAAAAACTGATGTCATCGAGAGTAATCCAGTTATAAGTAAAGTTCAGGTAAAATACCGCAAATAATAATGTGGCCACTATTGTTGTGCGAAGTGCGATTTTGCGCCCATTGAAATGGGCTGGGGCGCTATCTGCTTGCCCTTTGACTTTCTTTGCTCCAATCTCATCGGCGGTCTTGACGCCGAATGGCAGCACCAAAAATAATGTAACCGACCAGAAGAGCATGTAAATTGCAAGAGCGGAGGTCCATTTCATTGCTTGAAGGCCTTGATGATTAGCACGCTTACAATCGGCTTTTTGCCCGTCCATGCATTGGCAACACGACGCACGGCAAGGCGCACCCGTTCCCGTGCCTTGCTTTCATCGCGATCGCCGCTGCTAAACGCTTCGTGCGCACCTTCGCAACATTCGGAATAGAAGTCCTGAATATCGTCCACGACTGGCACACCGAGCGCAGCAATCACGGGCTGCCCGGCAATTTTTCCGCGTGCATCGCAGGCTATTGCGACCTGAATGATTCCAAGAGCAGCCAGCTTGCGCCGCTCATTAATGCAGGCACCATCGGCAGGTAAAATAGCATCGCCGTCAAGTACAAGTCGCCCGGTATGCTCATGCCCGACAATAGCCGGCCCATGAGGGGCGAGACGCACAACATCGCCGTTCGACTGAATCAATGCTTGCGGAATGCCCTGTGCAAGCCCGAAACGCGCCTGTTCGGACATGTGCCGGCGTTCGCCATGCACCGGGATGAGCATCTGCGGGCGGATCCACTCATAGAGCGCAGCCAGTTCCGGGCGTCCGGGATGACCCGAGACATGGACATGCGCCTGGCGCTCCGTCACCATGAGCACGCCCTTGCGGGCCAGCGCATTTTGCACCTTACCAATCGCAATCTCGTTGCCGGGAATTTCCTTCGACGAGAAAATAACAGTATCACCCGCATCGAGCTTGAGCATATGCGTATCCGCCGCAATGCGAGCGAGCGCGGCGCGTTCCTCGCCCTGCCCGCCGGTGGCGATCATCATCACCTGCCTGGGCGGCAACCGCATGGCCTCGGTATAATCGATCAGGCGCGGGAAATCGCGCAAATAGCCTGCTTCCTGCGCAATCGTGATGATTCGATCCAGCGAGCGCCCGGCCACGCAGAGCTGGCGGTGCGCTTTTACGGCAACGCGGCCGAGTATCTTGAGCCGCGCCGCATTCGAGGCAAATGTCGTCACCAATACCCGGCCCTGCGCCGCCTTCACAGCCTCCAGCAGGCCATGCGCCACGCTGCTTTCGCTACCGGATGCTTTTGGATTGAACACATTGGTCGAATCGCATACCAAAGCGAGTACATCTGTGTCTCCTATGGCGCGCAGCGCATCTTCCGTCGCGGGTTCACCCAGAATCGGACTTTCATCCAGTTTCCAGTCACCCGTATGGAATACGCGCCCATGCGGCGTGTCGATGATGAGCGCATTGCCTTCCAGAATCGAATGTGCCATCGGCACATAACAGATGCTGAACGGCCCCAACGCCAGCTCATCACCGCTAGCCACGATACGCAGATCGATTTGATCGGCGATTTCCTCCTCTTCGAGCTTGGCCTTGATGAGGCCTGCCGTGAATGGCGTTGCATAGAGCGGCACGCCCAAATCCGCCGCCAGATAGGGCAGCGCGCCGATATGATCCTCATGTCCATGGGTGAGGACGATGCCGAGCAGGTCATCACGCCTCTCTTCGATGAACGCCAGATCGGGCAGCACAATCTCACAACCGGGATATTGGCTGCCGCCAAAGGTGATGCCGCAATCGACCATCACCCATTTGCCCCGACAACCATAGAGGTTGACGTTCATGCCAATTTCGTCCGACCCGCCCAGCGCGAGGAACAGTAATTTATCTTTCGGGGTGGTCAAATCAAAATCCTAGAGTTCAGGTGCGTGTTAATGCGCGCGCGCATACATCAGCGCAAGCCCCTGTATGGTGAGATCGGGGATAATATAGTCAAACACCGCGCTGTGCCGCGCGATCAGACTGGCAAGCCCGCCGGTCGCGATCACCGTGGCGGGTGCGCCGATCTGCGCCTTTTGCCGCGCGATCAGCCCTTCAACCATCGCGACATAGCCCCAGTAGATCCCGATCAGCATCTGGTCTTCGGTGGTGCGGCCCATGACATTGCCACTTTCGGGTGCCTCTATCGCAATCCGTGGCAGGCGCGCGGCGGCAGCGACCAGCGCATCGAGCGACAGGTTGATTCCGGGCGCAATGATGCCGCCCTTATACGCACCATGTTCATTCACCCAGTCGAACGTCGTCGCAGTACCAAAATCAACCACGAGCTTATGCCCGGCGTGTGCGGCGTGCGCAGCAATCGCGTTGATTGCGCGATCCGCGCCCACGCTGGCGGGCTCGACCACATCGAGCTCGATTCCCCACTCAACCGGCGCACGGCCCGCAACGAGCGGCGTGACCTTGAAATATTTCTCGGCAAGCACTTCTAGATTATGCAGCGCGCGCGGCACCACAGTGCCGATGATCACCGCCTCTACGTCGCCCGGCGCGTAGCCCTCAATCTCGAATAACTGGTAAAGCCACACGGCATATTGATCGGCTGTGCGCCGCGCATCGGTGGCGATCCGCCAGCGCGCGACAATCTCTGCTCCGCGCACCAGTGCAAAAACGATATTGGTATTGCCCGCATCAATCGCCAGCAGCATCGCGCGCCCCTTCAAACCAGAAACACATCGCCCGCGTGAATGACAGATATTGTGCCATCCGCCAAGGCAAGTTTGTGCGTGCCGATCTCATCGAGGCCCGCGAAGGTGCCGGACAGGCCATTGGCGGTGAGCGGCGTGCCGATGGGGTGGGCACGCGATTGCCACTCGGTGAGCAGTTCGGTGAGTGGCGCAGTGCGCCAGTGCGCCAGTCGCGCGGTTATGCTTTGCGCAAGGTTAGAAATGACTGTAGCGGGCGACGGTGACGTCACGTCCAACGCCGACAGCGAAGTGACCGGACGCTCCAGCCCGTCAGGATAATGCGCAAGGTTGACGCCAATCCCGATGACCACTGCATCCCCTTCCCGCTCCAGTAAAATGCCCGCGATTTTGGCACCGCCCACCAGCACATCATTGGGCCATTTGAGCTGGAACGGAATGGCCGGTGCAATCGCGTGCAGCGCATCCCACAACGCCACCCCCGCCAGCAGCGC
>JAGWQR010000039.1 GCA_028869975.1 Alphaproteobacteria bacterium
GACGTTCGCCAACATCGAGTCCGACTTCCTTGAGTTCCATGGTCATGCGGGGCCTGTGCTGCGCAAACGCCCCGCCGAATTAAGACGTCCACGCGCTTCCACCTTCCGCAACACGGCCAGCAATTCGTGGGGTGATATTTCCGCAATAGATCGATTGGTCAGCGCTGGATTGGTAAGACTTATGAGCCAGCGCGTTTTCTTGAGCGTGACAGGTGAAATGCCATCCTTCTCAATTTTGATGAGCCATTCATTGGCGATAACACCGAACGTATTTGCTGCGGCGATGCTCTCTTCGATCCTATCAAGTCGCTGCTGTTCGAGGGGATCAATCCGCTTGGAGAGTATCTTTTTGGCTTCGTCACGCCTGGTTCGCGCTTCGGCGAGACTGACTTGCGGATACACACCGAATGCCAGTGTCTTGTGCTTATCCGCAAATCGATAATTCATGCGCCAGTAGCGATTGCCCGATGGCATAACGAGCAGATACAGCCCGTCGGCGTCGGTGAGCTTATATTGCCTGTCGCGACTCTTGGCCGCTTTGATCGCCAGTGCACTCAATCCCATGATGGTATCTCCACCTCGTCGCGCTGGATTTACCATCAGCGATACCCTCAAAGTGATGGTATCTCGATGGACAGAGCGAAATTCAGGTGGACGTTATATCACAAATAAACGGCTAAAAACAGCCATTAAATGGACGTCTATGGACTGCTGCGGAGTGTGTTTTGGAGGCCCGAGCCGGAATCGAACCGGCGTGCACGGATTTGCAGTCCGCTGCGTCACCACTCCGCCATCGGGCCGAAGTGAGCGCTGGCGGTGGTCGTTTTGCGCCGCGAAGTCAAGGGCCTGCTTGACGCGGGGGAGTCGAGTTTCTACTCAGCTGTATGGCCATCCTTCCGATTATCGAAGCACCCAATCCGTTTTTGCGCACCCTCTCGAAGCCGCTTGACAAGGTGACCGACGAAACACGCGCCCTTATCGCCAATATGTTCGAAACGATGTATGCGGCGCCGGGGATCGGGCTGGCGGCAATCCAGGTTGGGCATCCGATCCGTCTGCTCGTGATCGATTTGCAAGAGGATGTCGCTGAAAATGGGGAAGGGGAGGGCGATGCGCCCCCGGCACGAATCAAAAAGCCACAGGTGTTCATCAACCCTGAAATCATCTTGGCGTCGGAAGAAGTGGGCGTGTATAACGAAGGTTGTCTATCGGTGCCCGAGCAATATGCCGATGTCGAGCGTCCGGCCCGAGTCCGTGTGCGCTGGCTTGATGAACGTGGTGCGACGCATGAAGAGGAACTGGGCGGACTGCTCGCCACTTGCCTTCAGCATGAAATGGATCATCTCGAAGGCATCCTGTTCATCGATCATCTTTCGCGGATGAAGCGCGATATGCTGCTCAAAAAGCTCTCGAAACTGCGCAAGGCCGCATGAGTAAAAATTCCACTTTCCTTCATAAATTGTTCCTGCTACGTTCGGTGATATGGACGTGCGACTCATCCTTGGCGGCGCGGTAA
>JAGWQR010000378.1 GCA_028869975.1 Alphaproteobacteria bacterium
AGCTCGCTGATCGGCTCAACTATCTGGCCACCATCGGCGCGGTGGCCCCGTTCATCGGGCTGTTTGGCACGGTGTGGGGGATCATGCGCGCGTTCACCGGCATTGCGGCGCAGCAGAATACGTCGCTGGCGGTGGTGGCACCGGGGATTGCCGAGGCGCTGTTTGCGACGGCGCTGGGCCTGTTCGCCGCCATTCCGGCGGTGATTGCGTATAACCGCTTTTCGCACGGCATCAACCGGATCGAGGCGCGGCTCAACCGCTTTGCCGATGGCTTCCACACCACGCTGAGCCGCGAGCTGGAGGTCTGATGGCGATCCAGCTTCCCTCGCAACGTGGCCGGGGCCGCCGTACGCCGATGGCCGAAATCAACGTGACGCCGCTGGTTGATGTCATGCTGGTGCTGCTCATCATCTTCATGGTGACCGCGCCGCTGCTGGTGGCGGGGGTGAAGGTGCAACTGCCGCAAAGCGCCGCCGCTGCGCTCGATCAGGATCAAAAGCCGCTCGACATCACGCTCGATCACACGGGCGGCATCTTCATCGACAAGCAGCCGGTGGCCGAAAGCGCGCTGGCAGAAACCCTCGCACAGGCGCACACCAGCGCAGGTGACCCGCCGCGCCAGGTTTATCTGCGCGCCGACAAGACGCTCGATTATGGCCGGGTGATGCTGGTGATGGGCGCATTGAGCCATGCCGGCTTCACCAAAATCGCAATGGTGACGGTGAATAATGAGCCGCACTGACCGGATCAGCCTGGGCGTCGCCGCGCTGGGCCATATCCTCGGCCTGGGGGCGCTGCTCTTTGTGCTGCATCATGAGCGCGTGCCGGAATTGCCGGAGGCGGTGCCGGTCGAGGTGGATCTGAGTGCGCCGATCGATGCGCAATCGAGCGCGCCGCACGCCGCGACAGAACCCCCGGCGCAGAGCAGCGCACCCGTGGTCGCCACCAAACCCGCCCCGGTTCCGGATGTCGCGCCGCCACCGCCTGAACCTAGGCCGGAGCCGAAGCCCGAACCCAAGCCTGAACCCAAGCCAAAGCCTCTGCCCAAGGCTGCTGCGCAACCGCGCGAGTCCGCCTTCTCCCCGCCTTCGCAGGCGCATCGCACTGCACTTGCGGCGGCGCTCGGGCTCGGTGGCGCGGTCGGGCTGGCCAAGGCGGCGCAGGTAAGGAAAGGTGTCAGCGCCAAGCCTTCCCCCAGCACCAGCGCCACGCCCCATGCCACGGTGAGTGCAGCGGCACGCGCCAGCTACACCGCCGCGATTGCCGCCCGCGCGCAGCAATGCGTCAGCAGCATCAATATCGGGCTATGGCCGGGGGTGGAGAAAATCCACGCGATCATTACGCTGCACTTTGCGCCCGACGGTACCTTGTCGGCGCGGCCCGATGTCCGCCCCGATGATGCGACACTCGATGATGACAACCGCCGATATGCCGGGCCGTTTCGCGACAGTATTGCACGGCATTTCGAAGCGTGCGACTTTGCCGGGCTGCATCTGCCGCCCGATTTGTATAAAAGTGCCGATGGACGCGGATGGAATCTGGTCAAGTTCGGGTATAAATGGAGTCATTCAGGATGAGCAGGTTGACGAAGCTGCGTACGTATTGGCCTTTGCTGCTGGCGCTGGCGGGCAGCGCGCCACTTTTGGCGCAGGCGCCCGCGCCGCTGCTCCCCGGTACACCGGCCCCGGCCGCAACGCCCGTGCCCAATCCGGATGCGCCGATCGAGATCACGGGTGGTACTTCAAGCGTCATTCCGATTGCCATTCCCGACATGCCGACCCCGCACATGACCGATACACTGGCCGGCAGCACCGATGTGCTGGGGCATGAAGTGGCGCAGGTGATTACCACTGATCTGCGCAATTCGGGGCTGTTCACGCCCACCGGCACCTCGCTGCCCAGCGTGTCGATGCCGCAGGTGACGGCACCTGATTTTGCCTATTGGTCGAGCAACTCCACGTCCAAGCTGGTCGAAGGCTTTGTGCTGGCCAATGCCGCCAACAGCCTCACCATCGGCTGCTATCTGTATGACGTACCCTCAAAAAGCGAGCTGGCCCGCCAGGGCTACAAGGTGGCCGCGCAGGACTGGAGGCGCGCTGCACACAAATGCGCTGATGTCATCTATGCCCGCCTGACCGGCGAAGGGGCCTATTTCGACAGCCGTATCGTCTATATCGCAGAAAGCGGGCCGAAGGCACACCGGATCAAGCGGCTGGCGATCATGGATCAGGATGGCGCGAACCACCATTTCCTCACCAATGGCCAGACGCTGGTGCTGACGCCGCATGTTTCACCCGATCATCGCAGTATTGTTTATATGAGCTATCTGGGCCAGCGCGGACGGATTTATACCTACGACATCGCGAGCGGCAAGCAGCGGCTGGTGGTGGACAGCCCCAACCTCACCTTTGCGCCGCGCATTTCGCCGCACAACACATGGGTGCTGTTCTCGCAGTCGATCGCTGGGGAAACCAATATCTACCGCATTCCCTTTGCCGGGGGCACACCCGAGGCGCTGACCGCAACCACCGGCATCAACACCGGCGGCAGCTATTCACCGGATGGCAGCAAGATCGTGTTCGAATCGGATCGCTCTGGCGGCCAGCAGCTCTATGTGATGAACGCCGATGGCTCCGACCAGCACCGCATCAGCTTTGGCGCGGGCCGGTATGCGACGCCCGCCTGGAGCCCGCGCGGTGATCTGATCGCCTTCACCCATCTGGGTGCGGGGCATTTCCGTATCGGAGTGATGACACCTGCGGGCTCGGGCGAGCATCTGCTCACCAATAGCTGGCAGGACGAAGGGCCGAGCTGGTCGCCCAATGGTCGCGTGCTCACTTTTGCCCGGCTGACGCAGAATAGTGGCAAATCGGAAATCATGGCGATTGATTACACTGGTGCGAATGAGCGCCATATTGTAACCCCGCTTGATGGATCGGATCCGGCCTGGGGGGGCTTGCTACCCTGAACATAGTGTCCAGCTCAAGGAGATGACAATGAAGAAACTGGTATTGATTGCTGTGGCGGCCAGCGCGCTCAGCTTGGTGGCGTGTTCGAAAAAACCACCCAAGGACTTGCCGCCGCCGCCGGTGGGCGCGCCGGGCGCCAATAGCAGCGCGACTGTGCCACCGCCGATGCCGCAGGGGCCGGTGCCTGGCTCGCGCGATGATTTCCTGGCCAAGGTGGCGGCTGACCGCGTGTTCTTTGATACCAACCGGTCTGACCTCGATGAGACGGCGCGCAGCACACTCGACAGCCAGGCCAAATGGCTGCTGCAATATCCCGCCGTCCGCATCACCATTGAGGGCCATTGCGACGAGCGCGGCACCCGCGAATATAATCTCGCGCTGGGCGAACGCCGCGCCAACGCCGCCAAAAACTATCTGGTGGCGGCGGGCGTGAATGTCGCGCGCATCAACACCATCTCCTATGGCAAGGAACGGCCCGCCGTGCTCGGCTCGAACGAGGCCGCCTGGGCCAAGAACCGCCGCGCGGTAACGGTGACGCTGAACTGAGCCATCGTCCCTGCTCAACCGGGAAGTATTGTGCAGGCCGGGCTGCATTTATAGCCCGGGGCTGCGCCCGCAGTGGTTTAGCTTGCGGCGGCACGGACGTGCTTATCGTCAAAAAAGGGGTGGCATTCGGGGCGCACCTCCTCTAGGGGGCGTCTGTTAAAATCGAAGGTAGCGATGCAGAGTGCGGGAGCATGGGTATTGTCATGGTAATTGGCGTAGTAAGAGCTTGAATGGATAAATTGGCACTTGCCTTCGAATCGCGACGTGCATCGGTTTGCGCCTTAGTTCGCGTCTGACGGTTTATCCGTACTGCACCACCCATGTCCTGACCCGGCTTTTTTGAGAGAATGAGGAACATGCTCAGTTTGACGAATCAGAATATGGCTGGTGACGCTGCGAATCTCGAGCAGATGAGCGTTACGAACGCGCCAAGAGAGAATCTGGCACCGCCAATCCTGCTGCAATACTGGCAGATCATCATACGTCACAAATGGATGATTCTGGGCATCGTCCTGATTGCACTGATTGCCGGTTTCGTTGTTACGGTGCTGACGACGCCACAATATACCGCCAAGGCGCGGATCGAAATCAGCCGCGAGCAGAAAAAAATAACGAATGTCGAGAGTGTCGATTCGGCGGATGCGGGGCGTGATCTCGAATTTTACCAGACGCAATATGCACTCTTGCAGGCACGCACGATTGCGGAACGGGTCGCGAATGACCTTCATCTGAGTGACAGCCCGGCTTTTTTCCGGGCGCATGGCACGCGTCAGAGCACCGGCATGATGGCCGTTGACAAACCCACCGCGCTGCTTACTCCAGCCGAACGCGCCAAGCGTGAGGAGCGCGTGATCAGCCTGTTGCTTGAAAACGTCAACATATCGCCGGTTCGCGGGTCAAGCCTTGTTGATGTTGGCTATACCAGCGCATCTCCAGCGATATCGACTGCAATCGCCAATGACTGGACAAAACAGTTCATCAACGAGAGCATCGACCGCAAATATGCATCGACCGCCGACGCTCGCAAATTTCTGGAAAACCGGCTGGAAGATTTGCGCAACCGGGTTGAGCAATCCGAACGTGAAGCTGCCGATTATGCCGCCAAGAACGATATTGTGGCGCTATCCAAATCAACAGATGCCGACGGCAAGACCAATACACAGCAAACCCTGGCCTCCAGCGATCTGGAGGAGCTGAATACCGAGCTTAACAAGGCTACGGCTGAGCGGATTGCCGCCGAAAGCAGAGTCAGCCAGAATGGCGGCAACAGCAACGAAGCGCTTACCAACACCGCGATCAACACGATGCGGGAAAAGCGCGCTGAAATTGCAGCCGAATACGCCAAAATGCTGGTTCAGTTCGAGCCAGATTACCCCGCTGCCCGGGCGCTTGCTGCACAAATAAGCACGCTCGACGCCAGTATCGCGCGTGAGGAAGCACGGGTTGGTAACAGCCATGCCCAGGATTATCATGCGGCGGCGCAGCGTGAGCAGCAGCTCAAGGATAAGGTCAACGCTCTCAAGCAACAACTTGCTACGCAGCAGCAGGCCAGTATCCAGTATAATATATATCAGCGCGAAGCCGATACAAACCGCCAGCTCTATAATGCCTTGCTGCAACGCTATAAGGAAATCGGGGTTACGGGGATTGACGCCAGCAACATTTCTGTTGTCGATAACGCCCAGATTCCGAGTCAGCCCACATCTCCCATCTTCCTGCTCAATATGGCGCTTGCCCTGCTCGGTGGACTGGCTCTGGCGGCTACAGTCGTGCTGGCGCTGGATCAGATCGATGAAGGCGTGCGCGAGCCGGGCCAGATCAGCCGTCAGCTTGGTCTCTCGCTCCTCGGGAGTACACCCGATCTTGCCGAAGAGGATCCGATCGCCGGCCTTGGCGATCCGAAATCGGTTATCTCCGAAGCCTATCTGAGTATCCGTTCCAATCTCGCCTTTTCGACCGATCATGGTGTGCCCAGATCGCTGATGGCAACGAGCACACGGCCCGCCGAAGGCAAATCAACCACGTCGCTCGCCCTCGCCTGTGTGTTGGGTCGCACAGGCAAAAAAATATTGCTGATCGACGCCGATATGCGTGCGGCATCCTTGCATAATTTTATCGGACAAAAAAATGATAACGGTCTGAGCAATTATCTGGCGGGTGATAACGATTGGGGTGCGCTGTTGCAGCCAACACAGTTCAAGGGCGTGAATTTTCTGGCAGCCGGACCAACGCCGCCGAGCGCAGCAGAACTGCTGAGCAGTGACCGGCTGCTTATGCTCGTACGGCAATTACAGGAACATTTCGATCATATTGTCATCGATGCCCCGCCAATTCTGGGTATTGCCGATGCCCCGCTTGTGGCGCGCACCGTTGAAGGCTGCGTCTTTGTCATCGAAGCCGAAGGGGTTGCCATCCGGGGTGTCAAGCAATCGCTGGATCGTCTCCATGCCGTCAACGCACGCGTTTATGGCGCCATCTTGACCAAGCTTCATCATCGTCAAGCGGGCTATGGCTATGGCTATGGCTACGGCTACGGCTACGGATCGGATTCCGACAGGAAGCCTGAATGAAATTATCTGCGCGCAGCCTGGGCAAATACGGAGTCTGCGCGCTGGCCGGAACAGGGGTGGCCTGGTTGGCCGGCTCGAACGCGGTGGGCAATATCAACCTCTGGTCGAATCCTGAGCATGCGATGGGACGGATTGGCCTGGGATCGTTTCCAGGGGCACGTACCGCCGATCTTCACCTTGCGCTTGATAAAACTCCGCGCCCGCCCGGTGCCTTTGCAGATATGGCGCGTGCATCTTTACAGGTCGAAGCACTCAACGCGCCGGCGTTGCGCATTCTGGGGCTGGCCGCAGCGGCCGGCGGCGATCAGGCTAAAGCAACGCAGTTGATGGGGCTGGCGCAGGCAGTGACGCGCCGTGATGGCGCAACCCAGCTCTGGTTCATTAACCAGGCGGCGCAACAGGGTGACATCAAGGCAGCCCTTGCCCATTATGACAAGGCGCTGCGTGTGAATGCCGCTATCCAGCCGCAACTTTTTCCGACTTTGGGACAGGCGCTGGCCAATCCGGCTGTGCGCACGGCGATGGTGCCGTATATCAAGTCACCGCCAAACTGGATGGCCGCATTTGTAACATCGACACTCGCGCAGCCACAGAGCGTGGCGAATATCGCCGAAACGCTCAACACAGCCGGGGGTCTGCCGCTCGACAATCCCGAATACCGGTCGTTCGAATCGCAACTGATTGCCGCTCTGGCAACCAGCAAACAGTTTGATGTGCTGTGGCGCTTCTACCAGGGCCTGCACGGCGCGCCTGCACAGGCGATGACTTCGCTCGATTTCAACAGTGTAACGACCAACCTTCAGTACGCCCCTGTGACGTGGGCGCTCACCAATTCTTCAACGATTACAACCGAATTTGTCGATAGCGCAGGGCAAGCCAAGCAGTTGCACGTGGTTCTTTCGTCCGGTGAACATGGGCCGGTTGCGTATAAACTGCTTTTTTTGCGTCCGGGCTACTATCGGATCAGGTTGGCCTATCACTGGGCGCGGCCGAGTACAGGGGCGAATGTGGCGCTGAACCTGACTTGTGCAACCAACGGGCAGATCATTCCGCAAAGCCTGGCAAACACTGTTCCGGGGGCAACGATCGAGGAATTATTGACGGTGACGCCGCAATGCCAGACGATCGGTGCTGATATTGTCGCCGCTGCCGGAGATAGCAGCGAAGGCGAGGATCTGATGATCTATCGTCCCAGCCTGAGTGTATTAAAACCATGAGCTGGCGCACGCGCAAGCGCGCAATTGTCCATCGGCTTGAGCTGCTGCGCGGGCAATCGGCCTACTGGGTTTTTGCGGCTCTGGTGCTTGTCGTCACATTGACCGGCGGCGGTGCGCGTGCGGACATCGAATCGCTGATCCTACTGCGCCCGGTGGCGGCGCTGCTGCTGTTTGCAGGGCTTGTGGATTTGCAGGCTGCACAATTTATCCGATTCAGGATGATATTCGGCCTTTATATCGTGTGTGTCATGCTGGTCACGCTCAGCCTGATCCCACTTCCGCCTGCCTTGTGGCACAGCCTGCCGGGGCACAGCCTGATTCGCGATATTGACCATGCCGCAGGGTTGGGTGATGGCTGGAGGCCATTGAGTGTCGAGCCGGTTGCGACCTGGAATGCGCTGTTTTCCTTGCTTGTTCCGGGGGCTACGCTGGTCTGGCTCGCGCGCATGACCCGCGAACAACGGGTTCGGCTTTTACCACTGCTGATCGGCGTCGGTGCGTTGGGAGCGATTATCGGGTTGCTGCAATCGATCAGCGGTGCTGATAGTGTCCTCTATTTTTATAGCGTGACGAACGCCAGCTCGGCGGTGGGTTTCTTTGCCAATCGCAACCATCAGGCCGCATTTCTGGCCTGCCTGTTTCCGATGCTTGCGACTTACGCCTGCGCCGGGTTACGTACAGCGGAGCAGGCAACGCGGCGCAAATGGCTTGCACTTGCCGTGGGTGCAGCACTCATTCCGCTCATTCTGGTAACGGGCTCACGCATGGGGCTGCTTTCAGGGCTGATCGGACTTTGTTCCACGGTGCTGATTTACCGTGTTCCGCAAAGCCTGATCCCCAAGCGCAGGCGGATATTGCGGTTCAATCCGGCTTATCTCTATGGCAGTATTTTCATCATTCTGCTCGGCCTGATCAGTTTCATGACGACGCGGGCACAGGCAATCAACCGCTTGCTCGGAGTCGATTCGGGTGACGATGATCGCTGGTCAATGTGGGTGCCGAGCTGGGCGATGCTGTGGAAATATTTCCCCTTTGGCTCCGGGGCGGGATCCTTTGTCGCAACGTTTCAGACTGATGAGCCTGGGCAGGTTCTGGTCGCAAGCTATGCCAATCATGCGCATAATGACTTTCTCGAACTCGCCATGACCATGGGATTGCCAGGATTGGCGGGGCTGGCGCTTTTGTTCTGGATTCTGGGCCGCGACGCGATGGTGATATGGCGCAGCCGGGCATCGGTAAGTGCCAGCGCAATTCTTGCGCGAGCGGCGCTCGCTATGGCCGTTATCATGCTTGTATCGAGTATAACCGATTATCCGCTGCGGACACCTTTTCTCGCAATGATCGGGGTGATCGCATTGGTCTGGCTGGAAGACGGCGGCGATCCGGAAAAAGGCTAGCGCGCGGCCATCCAGGCCTGAAACATCAGCAATGTCCATATCTGGGCGCTGGTCGTAACCCCGCCGTCCCGATAATCCTTCCATTTGCGCGACACGACACTTGCGTTCAAGATGCCCTGACGGCGAACCGTGTCCTCTGCGAGCAGATCGCCAGCCCAGCCCTGCAACGGCCCATGCAACCATTCCTCCAGCGGCACGGCAAAACCGCGCTTGGGCCGATCAACAATCTCTTGCGGGACATGCCGGTACAGTATGTCGCGCAGAATGGATTTCCCTTTGCCGCCAAACCAGCGCTCTGGTTCGGGAATCCGCCAGGCGGCTTCGGCGACGCGCGGATCAAGCGCCGGAATTCTGGTTTCCAGACTAACCGCCATACTCGCCCGGTCTACCTTGCACAAAATATCATCGGGCAGATAATTGAGCTGGTCATCGAGCATGAGCCGTGCCATCATATCCCCGGCTACGGCCTGAGCCATGGGCGGCCTTGCCCAATCCGTGCGGCCATCGGCGAGCAATTCCTGCGGATCGACCCAGGCGGTCATATAAGACCGGAAAACATCCTCGGCCGATTTAGACCGCAACAAATGTCCCGAATGCTTTAACTTTTTGCCAAGGCTGCTGGCATTGACCCCGGCAGGCACCAATCTGCCGAGCAGGCTGTCGGCAAGACCAATCACGCCATCGGGCAACTGCGCCACCATCCCGGCTAATTGGTTCCGCAGGGGCAGTGCGCGGATGCGCTCCCACGCCTTCTGGGTCAGAACATAGCGCGCATAACCCGCAAACAATTCATCAAAGCCATCGCCGGTCAGTGCCACGGTGACATGCCCGCGCGTCAGCCGACTGACCAGATAGGTCGGGATTTGCGATCCATCAGCAAAAGGTTCGTCATAAATCGTGGCAATGCGGGGCACTGTATCGAGTACTTCGGCCTCGGTCAGGTGCAGACATTCATGTTCGGTGCCCAGATGTTGTGCCACTGCTGCTGCATGTTTCGATTCATCATATTCGGCGCTGTCAAAACCGATCGAGAAGGTTTTGACCTTCGTGGTTTGTGACTTCTGCATAAGCGCACAAACCAGCGAGCTATCGATGCCACCAGACAGCAAGGCACCAAGTGGAACGTCCGACATCATGCGAATTTTCACCGCATCGGTAATCAGCGCCTCGATCGTGACAATCGCTTCTTCGCGGCTGCTGAACGGGTTTGTGGCGCCGGGTGCCAGTGCATCGGCGGGAGACCAGTAACACTGAAGCGAGGCCCCTGACTGGGCTGTCCATTCCAGATAATGCCCGGCAGGCAACTTCCTGACACCGGGGAGAATTGTGCGCGGTGCCGGAACATACCACTGGTTGAGATAAGCAGCCACACTTTCGCGATCAGGTTCTGATGAAAGCTGCGGGAGCAGACGAAGAGCGCGGATTTCCGAAGCGAAGGCTATGCCTCCACCAATTTCGGCGTAGGCCAGCGGCTTTTCGCCATAACGATCCCGCGCGAGCACGAGCGATTTGCGCTCGCGATCCCAAAGCGCGAAAGCCAGCATCCCGTTCGCACGCTCCAAAGTAGTGCGCACGCCCCAGTGCGCCAGGCATTCGAGCAGGGTTTCGGTGTCCGAATGCCCACGCCAGGCAATTCTATGCTCCTGCTCAAGGCGCTGTCGCAAATCGAGATGATTGTATAATTCCCCGTTATACGAGAGCATATAGCGCCCATTATGCGAGGCCATGGGCTGGTGACCGCTGGCACTGAGATCAATGATCGCCAGACGCCGGTGGCCGAGTATGGCCTCATGCTCCGCCCAAATTCCATGCGAATCCGGACCGCGATGCGTGATGCTCTCAGCCATATTGGTGACGAGATCTTTCCCGACATCCAGCCCTGCCGCCCTGATCACGCCGACGAGTCCACACATGGGACGGATTCCTTTTTCTTAAGGTTGCGGCGCTTCGAGCCGGTCGCGGCTCTATTTTGCCGTGCAGCATGAAGTCAATCAAATTGTGGGGCTGCTCGCGCTTCAAAGCATTTTCCATACCGCCTGAGCCAGACCAGGTGATTGACAAATACAGCGGCGGCCTACAATGGCGCGCGCGTGATCCGCCCTGCACCCCTCAACCGCCCTGTAACACGATCCTGATGAACATGATGCAGGAACACACCGTGCCTCCGGGCGGCTATACGGGCCAGCGGCTGTTCGACTGTCTGGTTGCGGGGTTGGCGCTGATCCTGCTGTCGCCCGTTTTGCTGGGCGTGGGACTGGCAGTGCGCCTGAAACTGGGTACTCCGATTTTATTTACGCAGCAGAGGCCGGGCCTGAATGGTGTTCCCTTCCGGCTCAACAAGTTCCGGACGATGATCGATGCCCATGATGCTGATGGCCAGCCGCTGCCCGATGCCGAACGCCTGCCGCGCTTTGGCCAGTTTCTGCGCAAAACCAGTCTGGATGAGCTGCCCGAACTCTGGAATGTGTTGCGTGGCGAGATGAGCCTTGTGGGCCCGCGCCCCTTGCTGATGGCCTATCTGCCGCTCTATTCGAAGCATCAGGCGCGCCGGCACCTTGCCAGGCCGGGCCTGACCGGCTGGGCGCAGGTGAATGGCCGCAATGCACTAAGCTGGGAGCAGAAATTCGATCTGGATGTCTGGTATGTCGATCATGCCTCGTTGTGGCTCGATATCAAAATCATTGCGATGACGATTCGTCATGTTCTATTGCAGAAGGACATCAGCGCGGCCGGCCATTCGACTATGCCGCCGTTCGAGGGAAGCCATACGCAATGTCCAGACTGATCGGTGTTTATGGAACGGGAGGGTGTGGGCGCGGAATTATGCCATTATTGGCAGCAGCAAAGTCTGACGTATCCCGGCTTGTTTATATCGATGATCGACCCCCCAGCGCGATGGTAAACGGCATACCCGTCATGGAATTTGCAGACTTTGTCGCACAACCCGAGACAGAAAAATTCGCATGTCTGGCCATTGCGAGCGGGACTGTCCGGCGGGCACTTGCCGACAGATGCGAGCAAGCCGGCGTGACGCTCGCTGAAGTGCGCGCTGCCAATGTCATCGAAATGGATGATGTGATTATCGGTGAAGGAGCGTGCCTTTCCCCTTTTGTCACGCTCACTAGCAATATCCGGATCGGAAAATGTTTCCATGCCAATCTTTACAGCTATGTCGAGCATGATTGCATAATAGGCGACTTTGTGACCTTTGCACCGGGAGTCAAATGCAATGGCAATGTCATCATCGAAGATGATGTCTATGTCGGTTCCGGAGCAGTGCTGCGCAATGGCACACCTGATAATCCCTTGCGAATTGGGGCCGGGGCCATCATTGGCATGGGTGCAGTGGTGACGCGCAGTATCGCGCGCGGCGTTACAGTCGTCGGCAACCCCGCACGCATTATGCAGATAGCGAGCTTATGCTGAACACTCCCTTTTCACCCTGGCCGAGTTTTTCGAAAGAAGAGGCGCAGGCTGCGGCAGATGTCATTGCTTCCAACCGGGTGAATTACTGGACCGGAGATGAAGGCAGGCAGTTCGAGCGTGAGTTTGCGCAATGGTGTGGCACAGATCATGCGATTGCCCTTGCAAATGGCACGCTGGCGCTGGATCTGGCGCTGCACGGGCTGGGGGTTGGTGCAGCCAATGGCGGGCACGCGCATGATGAAGTGATTGTCACGCCGCGTACGTTCATTGCCTCTGCATCATGCGTCATCAACGCGGGCGCAATCCCAGTATTTGCGGATGTGGCGCTCGACAGCGGCAATCTTACAGCCGAAACTATAGCACCGCATATCAACGCCCGCACACGCGCCATTATTCCGGTGCATCTCGCTGGTTATCCGTGCGATATGCCTGCCATCATGCGGCTGGCACGCCAGCACGGACTCTTTGTGATCGAGGATTGCGCGCAGGCCCATGGCGGTGCGATCGACGGGCAGAGACTCGGCAGCTTCGGCGATGTCGGGGCCTGGTCATTCTGTCAGGACAAGATCATGACCACTGGCGGCGAAGGTGGCATGGTCACCTGTGCCGACAAGGCGCTCTGGTCACGGATGTGGTCGTTCAAGGATCATGGCAAGTCATGGGAAGCGGTGTACGAGCGCCAGCATCCACCGGGATTCCGTTTTGTGCATGAGCGTATCGGCACAAACTGGCGGATGCTCGAAGTGCAGGCCGCAATCGGCCGCATCCAACTGGGGCGGATGCAGGAATGGCATCAGCGGCGTGCTGCAATTGCGCACAAAATATGGCGTACCGCCAATGCCACGGGCCTTGCGCATGTGCCGCACCTTCCAGCAGGCTATACTCACGCCTGCTACAAGGCCTATATCCATTTGCGCACCGAGAATTTGAACACGGACTGGACGCGTGATAAAATTGTTGCGGCAATCAACGCGCTCAATGTGCCGTGCTATCATGGCGGCTGCACCGAGGTTTATCTTGAAAAGGCATTTGAGAAGAGCAACATGCGCCCGGCGCAACGGCTTCCCAATGCCATGATTCTCGGCGAGACCAGCCTGATGTTTCTGTGCCACCCCACACTGACCGATAGCGAAGTGGATGCAACCTGCGCCGCTATCAGCGATGTGCTCTCGGCGGCTTGCTGCTAGCAACGCGCCTGGCATGCCGCTTTGGCAATGTCAGGCGGCAACTGGCTGATCGACCCTGTGCGCCTCAACTCTAGATGGTTAATGCCATTGTAACCTGGTCTTGAAA
>JAGWQR010000379.1 GCA_028869975.1 Alphaproteobacteria bacterium
AACGGTGGTGAAGGAGCGGCACTATTAACGGTATCGGGTGGCAGAGGCACATCATCGGAGGGGATATCGCCCGGGCTTGCCCTTAGTTTGCCCGACAGTGAAGCGTTTTGATCCGCCGGCTGACTGGCGTTCTGCGTCTCATTCTTCGAACTATTCTGTGTCGGTGACACCTCGTTTGCAGCTTCATTGCCTGCGAAGTTGCCGGCATCATTCTCAGGCGCTGGGGTAGATTCATTATGCGCCGCTTCCCATTGCGATTTCTGAATGGCCATACGCTGCGCAATATCACCGCCCCAGACCTTCTGAAATCCGGTCAGCGTGGCGTTTGCCGTCGCCGGATCGAACAGAAAAGTCATGACATCTTTCATGATCGGAGCCGCGGCGTGCGCGCCCTGCCCGCCATGCTCCACGATGCACGCGCCTGCATAGCGAGGCTGCACAGCAGGTGCAAACGCGATGAACAGCGAATGGTCGCGAAATTTCCAGGGAAGTATTTCATTGGGCTTGAGAATGCGCCGAACCTGCGCGGTGCCGGTCTTTCCCGCCAGTTCCACGCCGTTGATATTCATGCGGGATGCCGCCGCCGTACCTCCCTCATTCACAACGCCCCACATTGCATGACGAACAAAATCGAGATGAGCCGGATCAATGGCGAGCGGCGCGGCGGCCTCATGGGAATGATCCAGCAGCAATTGCGGGAATATTGCACGGCCTGAAGCGAGCCGACCAGCCATCACAGCAAGCTGCAACGGGTTAACCAGCAAATAGCCCTGCCCGATCGAGACATTAACAGTGTCGTAAATGTTCCAGGGTCGCTTGTAGCGATGCATCAGCCATTCTGGGTCTGGAACTGTGCCGTAGCGCTGTGAGGGTTCAGGCAACTCGTATTTCTGCCCTAGCGTCATTTGGCGCATCATCGCCGCAATACGTTCGATTCCTATCTGACGACCCATATGGTAGAAATAGATGTCACAACTCTGAACCAGCGCGCGATGCAAAGAAATTGCGCCATGGCCAGTACGCTTGTCACAATGGAAAATACTGTTGCCGACACGGTAACTGCCGGTGCAAACTACTTGCTCGTCGGGCGTGACACCCGCTTGAAGCAAGGCGAGCGCCATCATGGGTTTGATCGTTGAGCCAGACGGATAGAGGCCTTGCAAAACCTTGTTGCTCAAAGGAATATGGTCATCATCCGATAGCATCTGCCATTCCGCATGTGAAATGCCGGCGGTAAAATTATTCGGATCATACGCCGGCATGGAACTGAGCGCGAGTATGTCGCCTGTCATGCAATCGAGAATTGTACACGCTCCCGACGCAGGCCCCATCCTTTCGGACACATATTTTTGCAGGTCGGCATCGATTGTCAGCCGCTGGTTCTGGCCCGGAATATCAGGCTTGTTCGCCAATTCTCGTACCAGTTGACCACGCGCAGTCACTTCACTTCTTCGCGCGCCAGGAGTACCACGCAGGCGCGCATCTATAACCCGCTCGATACCGTCCTTGCCAACTTTAAATCCCGGCGTGATGAGCAATGGATCCTTGGTCTGTTCATAAAGCTTGGCCGAGGCAGTTCCCACATAACCCAGAAGATGGGCGGCACCGGCAGCTTGAGGATAATAGCGCACAAAGCTCTGTGATGGGGTAACACCGGGCAGTTCCGGGGCTCTTGTGCTCAGTGCTGCATAGGCCTCCCACGACAAATTTTCTGAAATCTGCACGGGCTGAAATCCTGCCGCATCGACCAGAAGGTCTTTTATCTTGGCTTGGTCTTCAGGTGTAAGATTAAGTATCTGTGATAATTCGCTTATAGTTCTATTTTTATCAGTCATCCGATCCGGAATGACATCGATGCGGAATGCAGTGCGGTTGAGCGCGAGCGGTTTGCCATTACGATCAATGATCCAGCCCCGCCTTGGTGGGATCAATGAAAGTGAAATGCTGTTGCTTTCCGCCTCTTTCCGATACTCTTCGCCTTCGACAACAGATAGCCAGCCCATCCGGGACAACAGACCCGCGCCGATAAAAATCTGCGCGCCTCTCAGTACAAATGCACGTCGCGTGAATGTGATCTGCTGCTGGGCTTCGGTAACGAGGCGCTTTGCGCGAGGCATCAGCGCAGCCGCCACTGATCCAGAGCCCCGCACACCCGGATGCAAAGTGGGAACAACAAAATAGAAATAATGATTTGCGGCATGATAAATATGACCGTGGTTCGTCCGCCAGTATAATTGGCTATGGTCAGGGCAAGCAAGAGATAAAGCGTGATGAGCATGCTCCCCAGCCGCCAGTCTGTATGATAATCACGCCAGGGCAATCGCTGATCAACTAAATCCATGATCAGTTGCATCATTGGCCATGTAAGCGTGGCTGTTCCCGGCGTACCATTGGCGAGATCATTGAAAAAACCAAGCACTACGCCCGACCATGGAAACCAGATATGGCGTTGCAGTAATCGCCATCCCAGAAAGACCATGGCACCCAACGGAGGCAAAACCGGATAATTTATCACAATTGGAAAGGCGGGCGAGAGTGATGCAATCATGACCGACAACGTAGGGACCATCTTGATCTTGATGGGGCTTGGTTGATTCATCAATTCTGTGCGCCGACGGCCCAGATTTAGCGCTGGACGCATCATTTTCGTCCCTTATTATGGTGCACTGTCTTGGTTTTTATCTCCGTAGGCGCTGGAGGTGCCGTCACAAACTGAGGTTCCACTAGCGCAAAATCTAGCCGCGCTGGATCAGCGAATGGACGGGCGATGGCACCATCATGATCGATACCGATAACAATCGCCACGGGAATGCCGGGTGCATATACCCCACCGGTTCCCGAGGTAACAAAAGTATCTCCAACTTTAAAGGGATTGATCCCGGGCACGGCTGAAGTGAGCGTAAGCCGCCCATCCCCTAGTCCGCGTGAAAATGCAGGCAGGCCATCGCTAGCGCGCCGCACTGGCACAACCGCACCAGTATCTGAAATGAGCAAAACTTGTGCAGAGATAGCGCCTGTTTGGACAACCAGTCCAACCAGTCCATCTGGCCCACGAACTGGCTCTCCCGAAGTCACGCCTGCCAGATGTCCCTTGTTGAGAATAGCAAATGTACGGGAATTTTCTCCCATGGAACTTACAATTTGTCCAGCCACAACCGGTGCCCGCTCGCTTTGTTCCATTTTGAGCAGTGCGCGTAACCGGCTGTTCTCGAATATTGCGTTACGCCCAGATACTATCGCGGTCCTGTCCGCGGCGACCTCTCGCCCCATCGCCCGATTTTTCGAGCCCGCATCAATATAGGCGGCGACTGCCTCATAGGCGTTCCGACCCCCTCCGATCAATTCACGACCTGCCGAAGCGACGGGTGAGGATATGTCCTGAACGACGCCGCGCAGTGCATTATGTCCATCTGGATCATAATGCGCGGTAATCACCATGAGCAAGCCAAACAATGCGCCAGAAATTGCAAGCATGTATCCTGCAAACAGGCCATATTGTGCGCGTCTTGAAAAGCCGGGACGCCGGGATGCTGGCGGCGTCACCATACGCCTTCCTCCGTCAGGCGGTCAGTAAGACGCCACGGAAGACTGGATCTTCCAGCGCACGACCGGTACCCAAAGCCACGCAGGTGAGTGGATCATCCGCCACGGTCACAGGCAAGCCTGTCTCGTCGCTCAGAATTTCATCTAAACCCAGCAGTAAAGCACCCCCGCCTGTAAGCACAATGCCCTGATCGACAATATCCGCTGCCAGTTCTGGTGCGGTATTTTCAAGCGCCATACGAACGCCTTCCACGATTGTACTCACCGGCTCGGCCAATGCTTCGGCGATCTGCCCTTGATTTATTGCAATTTCCTTGGGAACACCGTTCACCAGATCACGGCCCTTGATATGCACAGTCTCCCCCACACCGTCTGCTGGCGCCTTTGCAACACCGAGTTCCTTTTTGATGCGCTCCGCCGTTGCGTCACCGATCAGCAGATTGTGATTACGACGCACGTAGGAGACGATCGCCTCGTCCATCTTGTCGCCACCAACGCGCACCGATGTCGTATAGGCGAGGCCGCGCAGCGAGAGCACTGCGACTTCGGTGGTACCACCGCCAATATCGACGACCATCGAACCGACTGGCTCGGTCACCGGCATATCAGCGCCAATCGCCGCCGCCATCGGCTCCAGGATCAGGAAGACTTGGCTCGCGCCCGCGTTCGATGCTGCGTCACGAATCGCACGACGTTCTACCGAGGTTGAGCCCGAGGGCACGCAGATCACGATTTCGGGAAAACGCGGGAATCGCCGCTCACCATGTACCTTCTGGATAAAATGCTTGATCATCGATTCGGCAACTTCGATGTCCGCTATCACGCCATCGCGCAATGGACGCACCGCCTGTATATTATCCGGCGTTTTGCCCATCATCAGTTTGGCGTCCTCACCGACCGCCTTGACCTTTTTGATGCCATTGATCGTTTCAATTGCCACTACTGACGGTTCGTTAAGGACAATACCCCGTCCGCGAAGATAAACGAGCGTATTGGCCGTACCAAGATCGATCGCCATGTCATAAGACATCATCTTGAAAAATCGTTGAAACATCTCTTGAATCTTTCCGTAATAGCTAACTTGACGCGCCCCGGAAGACGCTCTTTAGAGCAGGCCAATCGTGCTGAAAAGCGGCATCAGACCGACTATGTCAAATCCAAGGCTCGCAGTTGGGCTTCGCTTGGGCTAGAGTATCAAAAATGTCAATACGCCGCCTGCCAGAACATGTTATCAACCGGATCGCCGCTGGCGAAGTGATCGAGCGCCCT
>JAGWQR010000380.1 GCA_028869975.1 Alphaproteobacteria bacterium
AACATCTTCGATTATACGGCGGGCTTTTTCACACTCGATACGCCCACCGACAACACGGTGACATATCCGGGTGGCAACCCGGTTATCATCGCGAATGGTGATCGCAAGGAAAGCTCCATTTACGGAAATGTGACGGCACATTTCACCAGCAAGTTGGAAGTTTCCGGAGGCATCCGTAAAATCCTCAAATCATCGAACCAGTCGCTGACAGAAGTCTTGCCCAACACCGTATTGGGGAATGCCTATCTTCAGTATAAGCCGACGATCTGGACCGCATCAGTTTCGTATCACTTCACTCCTGCGTTTATGGCCTATATCAACGCGGGCACATCTTTCCGGCAAGGCACCGACTCGGTTGGCCCCGTTTCGACACCGGGTGGATATAGCATTTACTCAGTTGACCCCGGCGGAGTTGCGGGTGAATTGAACTATGTCAACTTGCAGCCTGAATATTCGCATTCCTACGAAGTCGGACTGAAGTCACAATTCCACGAAAAGCGTGGCACGTTCAACTTTGATTATTTCCATCAGACGTTCAGCAACTTTCTGTATGCGAACGCGAATAATGTCAATGTCAACGGCTACGGAACAACTTTACCGCCTCCACCGACGACACCACTTGCGACATGGCTGGCATCGTTCAAATATGATCCAGTTGGATCGGCGCCTTCCTCTGGCTTTGGATCAAATGTGCCGGTGACAGTAGACGGGGTGGAAGCCGATGCTTCCTATATTTTCTCCCCGAATTTCAATCTGGCGGCCAGCGCCAGCTATGTGAGGTCTAAAATCACCGGCGGCACTATCGCCTGCAACTCGACGGACATAGGCGCAAAGGCGCTGCTGGATGCCAATGGCCTGCCAAGCATTTACGCATGTCCCGGCAACGGCCCGGCCAGTTTCGTCTCGCCGTTCGGGATGACTGTGCAGGGTGAATACAGTCATCAGCTTGATGATGCTGTAATGGGGTATGTGCGTGGTCTGGTCGATTTCAAAGGTGCCACGCTGTATAATCCTGGCGATCCTGCCAACCAGCAAAAGGCATATGCGCTGATAAATATTTATGCCGGAATTCGCAATGTTCGGAAGGGCTGGGACGTCAACTTCTTTGTCAAGAATCTGGCAAATACACAGGTGATGCTGGCTGCCTATGGCGGTAATAATCCCGAGTCTTCCATTACCGGCGCGGTATCGCCAGCCTATTCTACTGTGGCTGTTGCGCCGCCCCGCCAGTTCGGCATCAATCTTAGATACGAGTTTGGTTCAAAATAAAGGCACAGGATGCAGCCGGCCTGAACAAAGAGCGCGTCGTGCCGGTGTGTGGCGCGCTGCTTTGCTCTCTAAGACTTGCTCTTGAATACAAAATTGCATTCTGGCGTACCACCAGGGCGGATTTCCGGCCAGGCCCGCCTAATTCTCCCACGCTTCGGTTCCGAGCAAAATCGTGCGGTGCATCATTCTGCCCGCATAGGGGTCATAGGGCGTTGCGCGGTGGAGAGATGTTCGGTTGTCCCAGATCACCGTATCGCCCACCGCCCATTTGTGGCGGTAGCTGAACGCGTCGTCAGTCGCGAAATTACGCAATTCATTGAGCAGATGATGGCTCGCCTTGTGATCGAGCCCGACGACATAATGCGCGGTATTGCCGAGCACCATCGATTTACGGCCTGATTTGTGTTTGCACACAAGCGGGATTTCCGCCTCACCGCGTGATACCCAGTCCTTGAGCTGGGCCATCGTCGGCTCGGGTGTGTGGTACAGTTGCGAGCGCCACAGCGAATGCACCACGCGCAGACCCTCAATCTCGTCTTTCTTGGCCTGCGGTAGCGCCTCATAACTGGTTGCCGTGTTGGCAAAGTCTGTATCGCCACCCTCAGGTGCAAGCACCTTCGCCGTTAGCATCGAAGCCCGGATCGGCACCGGGTTCATCGTGCCGTCGATATGCCAATACAGGCTACCCTTGAGATATTCTGCGACCTTGTCGTTGATTTTCTCGTCGAGCGTGACCTTGAACACGCCCTGGCTTGTTGTTGCGCCGCCTATTTCTTTGGCGCTGCCCCCCAGCAGATTGGTGAAGCTGACTTGCTCCTCGTCGGAAAAGTGCACCTCGGGGAACACCAGCACACCGCGCGCCTCAATCAGCGCGTTGATCTCTTCAGAGAGGTCGCCCGAGAGCAGTTCCTCTTTGGAATTGAGAATGCGGGTGCCGATCCTCGGCTTGATGTCGTCGTGGCGCACCTTGGCGAGGGAAAGTGTGTCTATCGTCATCGGAATACTCCTTCAAAATTCTGTTATGGTTGCCCCCCGACCAGGGCTGCACCGTCACGCCGCACATCGCCATCCAGCCGGCATCGTTGATGAAGTCTGCACCGGTGGCATAGGATGAGTCGTCGCTGGCGAGAAACAGCGCCATCTTGGCCATTTCCTCAGGGAGCGCCATGCGCCCCAACACACCCAGACGGTCCATGATTTCGTTGGAAATGGGCAGGCCCTTGGCAATCATTTCGGCACGCTGGTTGCGCGCCATCGGGGTTTCGGTCGCACCGGGGCACAGCGTGTTGACGCGGATGTTATACCGCCCCAGCTCGACCGCTGCGGCCTTGGTCAGTCCGACAACTCCAGCTTTTGAGGCGCAATAGCCCGCCGAGCTTGCCGCCACGAATGCGCCGATCGACGCGGTATTCACAATCGAGCCGCCGCCCGCCTCGATCATCTTGGGCGCGACATGCTTGATCATCAGCCATACGCCCTTGAGGTTGATTTCGACAACCTTGTCGAATGCGGCCTCGTCGATGTCGAGGATGCAGCGCTTGCCTTCACTATCCACGCCCGCATTATTGAACATGACGGTAGGTAATCCCAATTCGGCGCAAGTGCGCGCGACTATCCGTTCGACATCAGTCGTTTTCGAGACATCCGCGCCAATCGCAATCGCGGTGCCGCCCGCCGCCTTGATCTGCTCGACAACTGGTGCGAGCCTCGCCTCATCGAGATCAACCGCCGCCACCTTCGCTCCCTCACGCGCAAATAGCAGCGTCGCCGCCTCGCCCATCCCACCGGCAGCACCGGTGATGATCGCAATCTTGCCCGCGAGGCGCGCCATGGTCAGTGTGATCCCATATAGCGGCCGCCATTGGTGCTGATCGTCTGGCCGGTGATATAGCTCGCTTCTTCCGAGGCAAGATAGGCGACCGCCGCCGCAATGTCCTCGGGCTTGCCCACGCGCTTCATCGGCAGGCTGGCTGCAAACGTTTCAACATCGACCGGCGCGGCGCGCAGCATCGGCGTATCGATGAACCCCGGCGGTACGATGTTGAAGGTGACGCCCGACGCGGCATGTTCGAGCGCCAAGGCCTTGGTCATCCCCATCAACCCGCCTTTAGAGGAGACATAATGCGCCTGCGCAGGCGATCCGGTTTGCACCGAGGACGAGGTGATATTGATCACCCGGCCCCAGCCCGCGCCGAGCATATCGGGAAAGCATTCCTTGGTCACCAGCCAGGGCCCGCGCAAATTGATGCGGATCACCTTGTCGAACAGGTCATCATCGGTGTCGAGGAAGGGATTGAAGGGTGCGATACCAGCATTGTTGACCAGGATCGCAATCGGCCCGAGTTTGGCGCGGGTTTCATCCGCCGCCGCCTTGATCGCCGCCTTGTCCGAACAATCGGCGGTGATCGCAATGGCCGTCCCGCCCGCCGCCTCGATCAATTTGGCGGTTTCGAGCGCGCCATCGCCATTGATGTCCCAGATTGCTATTTTGGCAGCGTCCTCGGCGAGGCGCAGCGCGCAGGCGCGCCCGATCCCCGATCCCGCCCCCGTTACCACCGCCACGCGGCCATTCAACGATCGTGTCATGTCTGTTTTCTCCTAAGTGCGCGGCCCGCCGCGTGCGAACAGCGGCAGGGTGAGCGCGGAATAGCTGATATCGTGTTCGGCGTCGGGCTTGGGCCCATGATCTTCAGCGGGCAGGCGCAATTTCATATCAAACGTTACGTCGCGGCGCTTGAACTTCCATGTGCCGCCCACGCGCACATACTGGTCGATATAGCGCACCGATTGCATGTCATGCAGCAGCCCGCCCTTGCCATCGGGGATGAGGTGCCAGGCGATCGCATAGACCTCGCCGTTTGCGGTATCGCCGGCAACCTCGACCAGATGGTTAGTGATATGATGCGCGCCAATGTGCATATGCGGCAGTTGTCGCTCAAGAAAGCCGATATAGTCCGCTGCCGGGCCATCAAAATACTGCCCGTGAGCGTCCCAGCCATCCTTGGTGTAGAGGGTTTTGAGCAGCGCGATGTCTTTGCGATCCACCCCGCGCGAGTAAAGTTGCGCGAGGGTGCGAATCTCTTCCTTGGCGATGAGCGTGTCGGTTATCGTCATCCGCTCATCCTATGCCGAATGAAGTCTGGTCGCCAATCATTTGCGTATCGCACTGCCGATAAGTCGGTAAATCTGGCAGTCGGCCTGGATTTTTTTTGCTAACCAACTGCACATCTTCTCACCACACCAGCGGCACCGCTTCCGGCCCGACCACGCCACCTGGGCGATATTCGGGTTTGAATCCTTGTTTCAAGCTGAAATTGGGAATGCGTTTCAGCCATTCCTGCAAGGCAATCTTGATCTCCAGTCGCGCGAGATGTGCGCCCATGCAGCTATGTGCGCCCACAGTGAAGGCGAGCACAATCTGACGGGGGCGGTGGAAGTTCAGGCGCTTTGGGTCGGGGAAAACATCGGGGTCAAAATTGCATGCGGGCAGCACACAGGTGATCCGGTCATCTTTCTTCATCTGGATACCGCGCAGTTCATAATCCTGAATCAGCACACGGCCCGAGAAGGTCACCGACCAGAGCCGCAGCAATTCCTCGACCTGCGCGGTGATATTGTCGGGATCGGCGCGCATTTGCTCCACCACATCCGGGTTTTGTGCCAGAAACGCCCAGATATTGTTGAGCGTGGCAAACACCGTGTCGAGCCCGCCGATGAACAGGAAGCAGACAAAGCCGAACACTTCCTTGTCGGACAGAGGAACTCCATCAAAGGTGGCATGGGCGATACGGCTAACCACGCCATCATCAGGATTGGCTTTCTTGTCGGCAATCGCGCCCTTGAGATAGGCGGTGATCGCCGCCATTGCCTTGCCCATCCGCTCCTGTGAATTGGAATGGAGCAACTCCATCGCCCAACTTACAAATGTATCGCGCATGTCCTGCGGCAGGCCCATGATATCGAGGAACACAATAACGGGAAGCGGGCGCCCGAATGCCTCGGTGAACTCCACTTCGCCCTTGTCGATGAACTGGTCGATCAGGTCATTGGCCTGTTTGCGAATCTTGTCCTCTAGCTTGGCAACGCCTGCCGGGGCCAACACCGGATCGACAATGTTGCGGTATTTGCGGTGCGCGGGCGGATCAATCTCCTGCGGGATGAAATAGAAATAATCATCCGGATCGCGCGGGAATGGCGTTGCGCCCTCGTTGGAGAAGATTTCGGGGTGGCGCAGGATGAACAGCGCATCCTCATGCTTGGTCGCCTGCCAGTAATTGCCATACATGCCGACATCGTAAAAAATTGGTGGCTGCTTTTCCGGCAATTCCGCAAAAAATTTATACGGGTCCGCCAGAAATTCGGGGCTGTAGGTGATGCCAACCGAGCGGATCAGCTCTTTGGGCACATGCGGCGGCACCTGATCCATGCCGACGCGGCGGGGATAAGTGGGCGGGACCGGATTGGCGGCATCAATGGCCATGGCAACTGCTCCTAATATTGATGATCAGGCATATGGACGACAAGACCATCAAGCTCCGCTGTCATGACGATCTGGCACGACAGACGACTGGTCGCCTTGCGCGGGGAAGAAACACCTTCAAGCAGATCATCCTCATCCTTCGATGCAGGCTGACCAACCATGGCTGCCCAAGCCTCATCGACATAGCAATGGCAGGTCGCACAGGAGAGGGCACCCCCGCATTCACCGACAATGCCCTCAATGTCGTTATACAGCGCACCACGCATGACATTTTCGCCCAAGGGTACATCGAGCACATGTTGCGTACCATCGGCTGCTATATAGGTCACTGAAGGCATACGGCATCCTTTATAGGTCTCTGAAATTCGACGGGATGCTATAGCGCGCGCGCGGTCTATGGGAAGCCGTGTAGTGCTCTGTTCGTGGCAGCGATGTTCATGAGCGCCGCCGCTTCACGCGTCCGGCATCACCCATGTCGAGGTGGTGGCGCGCGGGGAGAGGTATTTTGTGCGCGTCCAGCCGCCATCAACGACAATCGACTGGCCGTTGATCATCGCGCCGCTCGGCAGACAAAGGAACACAATCGCCGCCGCCACATCATCGGGCTCGGCAAGGCGGGGATAGGGCGTGGTATCAATATTGACGCGCTTGAACGTCTCGTCCTCGAACCGGTGCTTGACCATGTCGGTCATTGTCACGCCCGGCGCAACGCAGTTGCACCGTATCCCCTGCGGCCCATATTCGCACGCCATATGCTCGGTGAGCGATTTCAATCCGCCCTTCGCCGCCGAATAAGCGCCACCGCGCCGCCCGCCAATCATCGCGAAGGTGGAAGTGACGTTCACGATGCCGGAGCCGGGCTGCATGTGCGGCAGGGCTTCGCGGCACAGCCGGAACGGGGCTTTGAGCATGATGTCGATCATCGCGTCGAAATCGGCGTCACTCGCCTCATGCACCGGCTTGGGGCTGCCGACTCCGGCATTGTTGATGACGAAATCGATGCGCCCGAATTTCTCGAATGCATGGGCAACGATGCGCGCGGGCGCATCGGGATCGGTCACATCGCAGGAGAGCGTTGTCACATGCGCGCCGCCAATCGCGGCTTCGAGCGCCGCCAGCTTGCCCGGATCACGTCCAACGCCGACCACCGCCATGCCCGCCGCATGAAGCGCCTTCGCTGTTGCCAGCCCTATGCCGCTGCCCGCGCCCGTGATGATCGCCACCTGCATTTCGCTATAGGGCCGATGAATCGCAGTGCCGTCAAGCCGGATTGATCGTGTGCGCGAATAATGCGCGCCATAATGCCCGGTTTATATGCAAATACGCAGATTGGGCTTTGCTGCGCTGCGAGATTATGGTCTGTGGCGGTCATGGACGTTGAGACTTTGCGTGACCATGCGCATGATGTGCTGCGCGATGCCTGCCCGCAAGAGGCGGCGCAGGCACATGCAAACGGGCCGGGGGGCGTAGATCATAAGCTCTGGGGCACTCTGGTTGAGCTGGGCTGGCCCGGATTGGGCGTGCCTGAAGCTCAGGGCGGATTGGGCTGTGGGATTGTGGAACTGGCGGCTGTTTATACCGAACTGGGCCGCGTGGTGGCACCGGTGCCTTATGTGGCGACGATGCTCGCAGCCGACAATATTGCGCGCGCGGCAAGCCCGGAGCAGGTTGCGCACTGGTTGCCCAGAATTGCTGCTGGTGCAATGGTGGCGATGGCACTTCCGGGGGATGCTGTGGTCGCGTTGAATCGCAACGATGGT
>JAGWQR010000006.1 GCA_028869975.1 Alphaproteobacteria bacterium
ATTTCATCGGCGAACTCGGCTGGGAAATCCATCATCCCATCGAAATGCAGAACTACATCTTCGACAAGCTGATGGCGGCAGGCGCGGCGCATAGCATCAAGCCGTTCGGGATCAAGGCGATGACCGCGATGGCAATTGAGAAGAGCTATAAACTCATCCCGCGCGAGCTATCAATCGAATATGCGGCGCTGGAAAGCGGGCTCGAGCGTTTCATCAGCCTGAAAAAGGACTTTCACGGCAAGGCGGCATTGCTCGACTGGCAGGCGCGCGGCTTCCAGTGGCAGTTCGTCACACTGGAAGTGCATGGCGTCACCGATGCCGATGCGCGCGGTTCCGAGCCGATCTATGCGGGTGATGCGCTGGTCGGGCGCGCCACCTCGGGCGGTTATGGCTGGCGGGTGGGCAAATCGCTCGCGCTCGCCATGGTCAACCCCGCGCACGCCGCGCCGGGCACGGATCTCGATATCGTCATTCTGGGTGCACGCCACAAAGCAACAGTCATTCCCGATTCGCCCTTTGATCCCGACAACCATGCCTTGAGGGGGTGACCATGACCGCGCACGAGAATATCGCCGCTTTGCTGCACAAGGACCGCCCTGGCCACACGCTGCCACAAGCGCTGTATGTCAGCGAGGCAGCGCATCAGTTTGACACGCAGGTGATGCTCAAAGCGGTGTGGCTCTTTGCCTGCACGGTCGCGCATATAAAAAAACCCGGCGATTATTATGTGTTCGAGTTGGGCAAAAATTCGGTCATCATCGTGCGCGGGCGCGATGGCGATGTGCGCGCCTTCTATAATTCGTGCCAGCATCGCGGCGCCCGGATATGCGAGACAGAGCGTGGCTCAAACCCGCGCTTCATGTGCCCCTATCACCAATGGACTTACGGATTGGATGGCAAACTGCTTGCCGCGCGCGGCATGGTGGACGGGTTCGACAAGGCGCAACATGGTCTCAAGCCTGTGGCATGCGAGAATGCAGGCGGGATGATCTTTATCTGCCTGGCTGATTCTCCACCGCCGATTGACCGGGTGAAAGCAGACATCTCGGCGCAAATCGCCCGCTATGACCTTGAGCATTGCAAAGTCGCGGTGATGGATGACCTGATCGAGGACGCCAACTGGAAGCTGGTGATGGAGAATAATCGTGAATGCTATCATTGCGATCTCAATCACCCCGAATTGCTCAAATCGCTGTTTGCCTATGGCTATGGCAAAGGCCTGCCTGAGGATGATGGTACGGATGTGGTCGAGGATGATGATTTCGACGCCATGTTTGCGGCCAAGCAGGCAGAATGGAAAGCGATGGGCATTTATCATGACCTGATCGAGTTTCCGTATGGCTGGTGGCACCGGATTGCGCGTCTGCCGCTCGCCAATGGCGCTGTTTCGCAGACTCTTGATGGCAAGCCCGCGTGCAAGAAGATGATCGGCGGTGTGGACAAACCCGATACCTCCAGTCTCTCGCTGTGGACACAACCGAACAACTGGAACCATTTCTGCTGGGATCATGTCGTCACCTTCTCACTGACGCCGCTCAGCGCAAACAAGACGCTGCTGCGCACAAGCTGGCTTGTTGCTGAGGATGCGGTGGAGGGTGTCGATTATGATCCTGACAATCTTGCTGCCGTATGGCGCGCGACGAACAGGCAAGACGGGTATCTGTCCGCGCTCAACCATGCCGGGATTGCAACCGATGGCTACAGGCCTGGCCCTTACGCGCTTGAGGAGAAGCTGGTCGAGGATTTCAAGGACTTTTATGTGCGCGAAAGCCTGAAAGCCCTGGCAGCGGCATGATGCGTTACTCCGCCTTCTCCCTGTTCGCGCAAGCGCTCAAAAAGCATCAGGACTGGCCCGAATTCTGGCCGGATGCTGCGCCGAAACCCGCCTATGATGCGATCATCGTCGGCGCAGGCGGGCACGGGCTGGGCGCAGCTTATTATCTGGCGAAGAAATATGGCATCCGCAATGTCGCGGTCATCGAAAAAGGCTGGCTCGGCGGCGGCAATACCGGGCGCAACACCACGATCATCCGCTCGAATTACCTCTATGACGAGAGCGCACATCTTTATGATCATGCGGTCAAGCTGTGGGACGGGCTTTCGCAGGACCTCAACTTCAACGTCATGTATTCCAAGCGCGGGGTGATGATGCTCGCGCACAACGTCCATGATATTCAGAGCTTCAAGCGCCATATCCATGCCAACCGCCTGAATGGTGTGGACAATGAATGGCTCACGCCGGAACAGGCCAAAGCCTATTGCCCGCCTTTGAACATTTCACCCGATGCGCGCTACCCCGTGCTGGGTGCGGCGCTGCAACGGCGGGGCGGCACCGCGCGGCATGACAGTGTGGCGTGGGGCTATGCGCGCGCGGCTTCCGGCCTGGGCGTCGACATCATCCAGAATTGCGCGGTGACGGGCATAAGGCGCGGATCCGACGGCGCGGTGCAGGGCGTGGAGACGACGCGCGGCTATATCGCGGCCAAAAAGGTGGGTGTATCGGCAGCGGGCAATACCAGTGTCATCATGGATATGGCGGGGCTGCGTTTTCCGCTGGAGAGTTATCCGTTGCAGGCGCTCGTTTCGGAGCCGGTCAAGCCCGTGTTCCCGTGCGTGGTGATGTCGAACACGGTGCACGCCTATATGAGCCAGTCGGACAAGGGTGAGCTGGTCATCGGCGCGGGCACCGACCAGTATGTCAGCTATTCACAGCGCGGCGCGCTCCACATCATCGAGCATACGCTCGCGGCGATCACCGAGATTTTCCCGTTCACCGCACGGATGCGGATGCTGCGGAGCTGGGGCGGGATTGTAGATGTGACGCCTGACCGTTCGCCGATCCTTGGCAAAACGCCGGTGCCGGGGCTGTATGTGAATTGCGGCTGGGGCACGGGTGGTTTCAAGGCGACGCCGGGCGCGGGCGATCTGCTCGCCTACACGATGGCGCATGACGCGCCGCACCGCATCAATGCGCCGTTCACGCTTGAGCGCTTCCGCACCGGGCGGCTGATCGATGAGGCGGCGGCGGCGGCGGTGGCACACTGATATGTTTTTGATCCACTGCCCCTATTGCGACGAAAAGCGCCCCGAGAACGAGTTCGCTTATGCCGGCGAGGCGCATATCGCGCGGCCTGCCGATCCGTCTGCGCTCGATGACAAGGACTGGGAGAGCTATCTGTACATCCGCGCCAATCCGCGCGGGCGTCATCACGAACGCTGGCGCCATATTCATGGCTGCGGGCGTTTCTTCAACGCGGTCCGCGACACGGTGAGCGACAAGTTCGAGTCGACCTACAAAGCCGGAGAGCCGCGCAAATGAGCGGCTATAGGCTGGATCAGGGCGGATGGATGGCGCGCGGAACGCCGGTGCGCTTCACGTTTGATGGCCGCAGCTTCAGCGGCTTTGCGGGCGACACGCTGGCGTCGGCGCTACTCGCCAACGGTGTGATGCTGTTTGGCCGCTCGTTCAAATATCACCGCCCGCGCGGGGTATTGGGTGCGGGGGTTGAGGAGCCGAACGCGCTGGTGACCATTGATCGCGGAGCCGGGCGGGTGACGCCCAATCTGGGCGCCACCTGTGTGCCGATTTACGAGGGGCTGGTCGCGCACAGCCAGAACCGCTTCCCGTCGCTCGGGTTTGACCTTGGCGCGCTCAACAATCTGCTTTCGCCGCTCTTCCCGGCGGGCTTCTATAACAAGACCTTTATGTGGCCGCGCAGCTTCTGGGAAAAGCTCTATGAACCTGCCATTCGCCGCATGGCAGGCTTGGGCGAAGCACCTTCCTCACCCGATCCCGATCATTACACGGCGATCTATGCGCATTGCGAGTTGCTGATCGTTGGCGGAGGCCCGGCGGGGCTGGATGCCGCACTGGAAGCGAGCGGTACGGGCCAGCGTGTCATCCTGGTCGAGCAGGATGAGGAGCTGGGCGGTGGGGCACTGGCCGATCCCAAACTCTGGCCCTGGCTGGAGCGCACCGACAAAGCGCTGAAAGCCGCGCCGAATGTGACGATCCTAACGCGCACGACCGCGTTCGGGGCCTATCATGACAATCTTATTGGCGCAATCGAGCGGCTGAGCGACCATCTGTCGGAGCCGGGCGCTGGCGCGCGCGAAAAGCTCTGGCGTATCCGCGCTGCTGAGGTCGTGCTGGCGACAGGCGCGATCGAGCGGCCTTTGGTGTTTGCGGGCAATGATGTGCCGGGCGTGCTGCTCAGCAGTGCGGCGCGCACCTATGCGCTGCGCCATGGGGTGAGCGTGGGGCGCAAGGTCGTTGTTGTCGCGAGCCATGACTCGGGCTGGCACGATGCGCTGGCCCTCCATGCCGCAGGTGTGCATGTGACAGCGATTGCCGATACGCGTATCAATGTCGATGCGGCGCTGGTTGCGCAGGCGCAGGCTGCCGGGATTGGCACGCATTCTGGCGCGCGCGTCGCTGGTGTAAAAGGCAGCAAGGCGGTGCAGGGCATTATCCTGACAGACGCGCAGTCCGGACCTGTCCATCTTGCTTGCGATGCAGTGCTGATGGCGGGCGGCTGGACGCCGACAGTGCATCTCTGGTCACATTCCAAAGGCACGCTGAAATGGGATGAAGCGTGGGGCGCATACCTGCCCAACCAGCCCAGCGAGGCTATGCGCTGTGTTGGCGCAGGTGCGGGGGCGTGGGATTTCGGGCAAGGCGAGGCCGCGCCTGCCGATCCGTCCCCCACGGCGAAGGCCTTTGTCGATTTCCAGAATGATGTGACGGCGAAAGACATCCGCCTCGCCGTGCGCGAGGGGTTCCGCTCGATCGAGCATATCAAGCGCTACACCACCAACGGCATGGCGACCGACCAGGGCAAGACCAGCAATCTCAATGGTCTCGGGATCGCGTCGGAGGCGCTCGACAAGCCCGTTCCTGACATCGGCCTCACCACCTTCCGCCCGCCCTATACGCCGCAGACGTTCGCGGCACTCGCCGGGCATATGCGCGGGGCCCTTTTCCAGCCGACCCGCAAGACAGTGATTGATGGCTGGGCCGAGGCGAAGGGTGCCGTGTTTGAACCCGTCGCGCAGTGGCGGCGCGCGCGTTACTTCCCGCGCGCAGGCGAGGATATGCACGCAGCCGTTGCGCGGGAATGTGCGGCGGTGCGCGCGAGCGTCGGCATGTTCGATGCGTCCACGCTCGGGAAGATCGAGGTTGTCGGCCCCGATGCCGCCGAATTCCTCAACCGGCTTTATACCAATCCGTGGAAATCGCTGGAACCGGGGCGGTGCCGCTACGGGCTGCTGCTGCGTGAGGATGGCTTCATCATGGATGATGGCGTCGCGGCGCGGATTGCGCCGGATCGCTTCCATGTTACCACCACCACCGGCGGCGCGGCGCGCGTGCTGGGCATGATGGAGGATTATCTCCAGACCGAATGGCCCGATTTGAACGTCTGGCTCACCTCAACCACCGAGCACTGGGCGGTGATCGCGGTGCAGGGGCCACGCGCGCGTGATGTGATCGCGCCGCTTACCGAGGGCATAGACCTTTCTGCCGACACTTTTCCGCATATGGCGATGCGTGAAGGGAAGATTGCGGGCGTGCCGACGCGGTTGTTCCGGGTGAGCTTTACCGGAGAGCTTGGCTTTGAGGTCAATGTGCCCGCCGCCCAGGGCCAAGCAGTGTGGGCGGCGATCTGGAACGCGGGGCAGCGCCACAACATCACCGCATATGGCACCGAAACGATGCACGTCCTGCGTGCCGAAAAAGGCTATATCATTGTCGGGCAGGATACCGACGGCACCATAACCCCCGATGATGCGGGGTTGAACTGGGCGGTCGGCAAAAAGAAACCCGATTTTGTCGGCAAGCGCTCGCTGGCACGGCCCGACTTGATGGCGACCGGGCGCAAGCAACTGGTCGGCCTGCGCACCGAGGATCCGCATGATGTGCTTGAGGAAGGTGCGCAGATTGTCGCCGACCCCAAACAACCCATCCCGATGGACATGATCGGCCATGTCACGTC
>JAGWQR010000381.1 GCA_028869975.1 Alphaproteobacteria bacterium
CGCCGCCCACGACCATGGATTGGTGCCGACCGTTTTCTTTCGTCCGCCCCACGGCGCCATTGCCGGACTGGCGTTGGTCACGAGAAACCCGACGCAGCCCGCGCGCGCCGCCATCAGCGTGAAATACATCGCCGTGCCGAAATGGCCCGAATTGCGCAGCGCAACTGCGCCGATGCCGTGCGCTTTGGCCCGCTGGATCGCATCCTTCATTGCAAACGCGCTCAGCACCTGGCCCATGCCATCATGCCCGTCGATCAGCGCCAGGCCCCCGGCATCGATGAGCCGTTCCGGTTTGGCTTGCGGCGCGCAAGACCCGTTCGCCAGCCGGTTGATATACCAGGACAGGCGCATCACGCCGTGCGACTGATGTCCCCAGAGATCGGCTTGCACCAGCGTATCGGCGGTGATTTCAGCGTCGGCGGTGCGCATCCCCGCCGCCATAAAGACAGCCGCAGCAAAGGCGCGCAATGGCGCGTGCGCAACCCGGGTCATGATAGCCCCTGATGGTGGTGGAGTAGGTCTCTCACGATATTTACCTGACTGCCTTTGACAACGTAAAGATCCGCCGCTTCTCGCCAGCGCGCAAAATGCGGCGTATTGCGGTGGGCATCCAATGCTGCGTCATCCTGGTAGACTTCATAGAAGATGAAGCTGGCTGGGTTGGTGCGATTCTGGGTTACGTCGAAATAGAGGCAACCCGGTTCATCATTGAAAGATCGTTCCGCCTGTTCGCTGATCGCGTCGAGAAACGCAGCAAGATGTTCAGGATGCACATCAAGTTTGACGATCAGCGCGATCACTGCGTCAGCCCTTTGAGGATGCAGGAGTGCGATGCTCCCCTGTGATGAACTGCGTCTCGCCGGTTTCGGTCATGGTGCGGGTCACATCGGTGCGGCCATAGATCCACAGGATTTTCATCGGTGCCGTGGCCGAGGCATTGCGGAAGCGGTGCGGAACATTGGCGGGAATGAAGGTGGCGTCCTGCGCCCTGAGGGGGTGCGCTTCATCGAGCATATCAACGATCGCAGCGCCTTCGATCACCACGACGCTTTCAGCGCAGTTATGGCTGTGAAAGGGCAGGGCGGCCCCGCCCGCAAACTCGGTATAGCCCGAAACGAACCCTTGCGAGCCCAACGCTGCGTCCACCAGCGGCGTGGTTATGACGTCGGAGCTGCGGGCATAGCGCGGCAGCCTGTCCGGGTACAGCAGCGTAATTTTTGCCTGGGTGTCGTTTTCCATGGGCGGGGCCTATCCTTGTGCCGCTGGGATGGCGGAATAGCTGGCGGTGAACACCGTATTGGGCGCAGCATTGTCAAAGCGCGCAATCACGAGCCGGTGAATGTCCGCCAGCAGCGCATCACGCTGCGCCTCGGGCAGCACACGCACGAATGACATGCTCGCAAACAGTGCGCGGATTTCGTCGGCAGTTGATATGCGTTCCCGCTTGAAAAGTGAATGCTCAATCGCAGTGAAACCATGCGCTGCCAGCAGCGCTGTGTAATGCGCGGCGTCGAGCGAGGCATGGCCATCACGCCGCACCGAGGGGGGCAGGGGCAGCCCGTCAAGCAGCGGCATGATCGCATCGGCAACGGCGTCGCCACAATCCGGATTGAGGTAAGAGTTCCACCACATCGCCCATACGCCGCCGGGGTTGAGCAGTGCGCGGATTTGCGCGAGCGCGGCGACCGGCTCCAGCCAGTGGAAGGCGGCGGCGCAGGTGATAAGGTCAAAGCGCCCGGTCACCGGCGCATCGGGAAACGGGCCGACAAAAATCTTGATGCCCTGATCGGCAAATTTCGTATTCAGATAGGCCGCAAGCTGCGCATCGGCTTCAGCGATGGTATAGGATTGCGGCGCGCTTCTGAGTAAGCCTTCGGTAGCAAGGCCGGTGCCCGCACCAATTTCGAGAATATGCGGGTGGGGGACGCTGCGCGCAAACAGCGCTGTGTACATTTCGTCCGGATAGCCGAGCCGCCCGGCATGATAGCCCTGCGGATCGGTGCCAAAAACAGAGCGCCCTTCCGATCGATCCAGTTCAGATGTCTCGGAAGGGCGCCTTGTCATGTCAGATGTCAGAACTTCGCTTTGATGTCGGCATACCATGTGCGGCCCACAACATCATAGGTTGCTGCATCGGTGCGCAGCTCCAAAGTGCCGATATAGGGCGGTGCCTTGTCGGCAATGTTGTTCATGCCGACGCTAAGCGTGAAGGTCTTGTTCAGCTTGTAATGGAAGTCGGCATCGAAATAGCTGACCGCCGGCACCGGCTGGGTGGGATCATCCAGATTCGACATATGCCCGATATAGCGCCAGCGCAGCGTGCCCGAGAATGGCCCGTTCATATAGGTGATATAGCTGTTCGCCTTCCAGCGCGGGTGCGAATAGAGATTTTCACCATCCGAGGTCACGAACGTATCGCTGATCGCCCCGGCATAGCTGATCGTGGAGCTGCCATCCGCCGCAGTCACGGTGTAATTGTCGAGATAAGAGATTACCGTTCCGATCTGCATCTTGCCGGCATTTGCGCCCATGCCCAACTGGTCCAGCTTGAACGCATAGTCGATCTGCGCGTCGACACCCGAAACCTTGAACTGGTTGAAGTTGAACAGACCCGAGGTCAGCAGCGTGATCTGGCCCGAGTTGGGATCACGCGTAATCCGCTGGCAATAGGAATTGCTGGCCGAGAAGGTCGGGTTGGTGGCTGCGCCATAGCAATTCGCCAGAATCTGCCCCGAGGACAAGCTCGAAATCGCACCTGAAATCGTCATGTTGTAATAGTCAACCGAGATGTTCAGGCCACGGGTGGGCGACAACACGGTACCCACCGACCAGGTACGCGCCGTTTCCGGCTGCAACAGGCTGTTGCCTCCGGTCTGCACCGGAACGGTGACGTTGGCCCCGTTGAAGCCATACGTCGCCGCACCCGCTGCGGTCGATTGCGCCGCGCAGAGTGCCTGCACCTGCGTTTTGTTGGCACCGGTGCGCGCCAGGCTCTGCACATCGCAAGGATCGCCGCCATTCAGGCTGGTGTTGTTGACCGCATTGCCGACATAAAGATCGGCAAGGCTGGGTGCGCGGAAGGCAAAGGAGTAGCCGCCACGGAGCCGGACGCCTCTGACAACTTCCCAGTTCGCATCCGCTTTCCAGGTGCTTTTGCCCGAGAAGGTGTTGTACTTGGAATAACGATAGCCGAGATCAAGCGAAAGGCTCTTGGCAAAGCTCTGATCCTTGAGGAGCGGGAGCAGCAATTCGCCGAACAATTCTTTCGCATCCTGTGCGCCGCCAGAAGGCGTGTCGCTGCCATACGACAATGTATCCCCGGTCACAAACTCGGTTGCTGGTGAATAATTATAGGCCGACTGGCGATAATCGCCGCCCAGCGCGATCTGCGCTTGGCCACCCGGCAGGTTGAACAACGGCCCCTGCACCGAGAATTCAACATCTTTCGCGCTGAGCGTATCGGTGGTGTTGTCCACCCGCCCGGCATAGTTCAGGCATGCGGTGCTGACCGGATTGAGCCCGAACGGGTTATAGTCGCACCCGCCCACGCTCGCGCTGCCTTCATTGGCGAACACATTGTTGATCGCCTGGATGCTTACATCGCCGCTGGCCTGGCTGCTATAGTTGCTGCGGCCATAAGAGGCATAGAGATCAAAGCTGAACTGCGTACCCGGAATATCACCTTTCAAACCGGCAAGGCCCTGCCAGACATTATAATGATAGGTTTCAACCCGGTTGCCCCAGCCGCCATAGAGGAGCTTGGACAGCCCAACCGTGGCATTTGCCGGAGCGGTGCCGCCATAGGCCGAATTGATGAGTGAGAGCAGATTGGCATTCGACTGGATATATTTGTTGCTGACCGGAACATACAGCTCGATCGTGTTGTTGGTCTTGGTGCTGCCGGGGCTGGTTTCATCGAGCGCGGTCGAATCAGAGAAATTGAACGACGCATAGGCGGTCAGATGATCGCCAAGCTCATAATCCGCGCTGGCATAGGCATTATATTTGGTCAACGGCACCTGCACGGCAAAATAATTGCCGAGCACCACGCCTGCCGTGGTGCAGCTTGGTGAAATTTGCGCGCCGACCACCGAGCCGCTTCCCTTGTAATTCTGCGCACAGCCGAGCGCTCCCGGAACAACCGTGGTGAAGATGGTACCATCGGTGTTGACGCCGATACCGCCTTTATAGAGGCCGGTTCCCGCATAAGGCGTAGTGCCAGGATATTGCGCCAGCACGCCATTGACCGCCGCAATCGTCGGCCCGGTGGCACCTGTGCCAAACCCGCCGGGGTAGATCATCCCTTCCGGCGGACGCCCGAGGAAGCGCACTGAAGGCTGTGAGAAGAAGGAACGCTGCGAACCCATGACCGCTTCACGGTTAGAGTATTCGAAGGCGAGCATGGCATGGCCGCGCCCTTCAGCGAACTTGCCGCCGACAATGCCGCTCAATTGCGAGTTGGCACCGTCGGCATGGGTGGTGGCACCATATGAGGCATCCAGTTCAAGGCCCGAAAAATGCTGCTTGAGCTTGAAGTTCGCGACACCGGCAATAGCATCCGAACCATAAGCCGCAGACGCACCACCCGTAATCACTTCAACATTATCGATGAGGGCCATCGGAATGGTGTTGAGGTCGATCGAGCCATCGGGCGTCGAGGGCATCAGCCGGTGACCATCCATCAGCACGAGCGAACGGTTGCGGCCAATGCCGCGAAGGTCGCTGTAGGACGCACCGCCACCGAAACCGACATTGCCCTGCACATCGCCAACTTCGGCTGCACCCTGCGAGGCTTCGAACTGCGGCATTTCACCAATGGCACGATCAAGGGAGGGCTGGCCTGCTGCCGCAATCGCGGCGCTGCTCAGGGTCGAGATCGGGCTGTCGGCCTGATAATCGCGCCGGGCAATGCGCGAACCTGTTACGACGATGGTTTCGGTCTGATCGCTGGCTGCCGGCGCGCTGGAAGAGGCCTGCTGGGCAAATGCAGGTGTTTGAACCGCAAGAGCCAGAACCAGCGCACTCAGCGCCGTTCCCGCACGTATAGCAGCGCGTTGACCACGCGGCCCGAAACGATTGCCCGCAGACGGGGCAGTAGCGAATTTAATCATAGGTAACCCTCCCAAAAAATAAGACCGAACAATATCACGCACCGGCTGACTTAGGTTTAATTTCGTAGCGCAGCCGGGTGAAGCCCGACTAGGTTCCAAACCTTGCAGCAACCTTAAAGCAACCTGACGAATTGTTCCGAATGCCCTGTTCGCGCAAGGGCAAAACCAGATTTGTCCGTGAATGCGCCAAATATATCACACATCTGAGAATGCAGGCAGGAACTGAGACGAATCTTTGCGGTTGTATACCCTTGTTGCTCAGAATTTGAATCCAGCCGATATCCAGATCATCCGGCCTATCACACCGGCCAGATATGTCCCGGCATCAGTATTGTTTTCAAGTCTCCAGGCGGTTGAGCCATTCACAGCGCCAGCGGTTGGGCTGATATTGGTTGAAACCGGGGGCTGCGTATTGAAGAGATTGTTGATCCCGGCATTGACGGTCAGTCCCTTGCCACCTTTTTCTTTATTCGACCGCCATCCCACGCGCAGATCCCAGGAAGAGAAAGACGCGACATGACCGATAACAAAGCCCGCCTGATTGGCGAGATAGCCGGAGCCCGCAGGTGCTGGAACGCTCGCTGACCCATAGAAGCCGGCTCCGCCTGCGCCAATATCAGCCACCGGGCCGATATAGGTATCGGCAATCCCGAAATCCCATTGATTCCAGTCCCAATCGAGCGAAGTATACATGCTCAGTCTTGGCAAAGTGCCCTGCGCGCCGCTGCCCTGCGTGGTGGTTCCCGCATAATTATAAACAAGCGTGATCGGGTTGCTGACACTGTTCCCCGGAATATATTCATTCTGGAAATTAATCAGATAGGCAAGCTGATTGGTCAGCGTAATTGTCCCCATATGGCTGGTCGGAATCACATAGTTGGTCGTAACATTGAGACTTTCCACATTAATCAGGCCAAGGTTTGTAGGCCGATCCACGACATAGAGATTATAGTTGCCGGTATTGGCGTCGATCCCGCCATTGGCGACGGTTGCGCCCTTGAGATAGGCGGCGAGCGAACCCGGTGTGGCAAATTTGGTTGAGCTGCCAAGATTGGCGTAGCTGCCCACCGCCACATTGTTGTAGAACTGAGATGCTGCGCCGTTGAGGTTCACATCAGCCAGGATATTATTGTAATTGATCCCGGTTATCTGTCCCGTTTCCTTGGCTTTGCTGTATTCGACATCAATGCTCAGATGCGGAATGGCATCCGGTTTGAGCACTGCGCCCAGCGCCCATGATTCCGAGTGCGCAGGCTTGGCGTTGGGGTTGTTGCCATCTTCACCGAAAAAGCCCGCAACCGACCCTGGCGCCGAAAAGCCCAGCAACGCGCTGTTGACTGGTCCGGTGCCCACTGTGCGGAAGTTGATCGGCTGGAAGAGCTGATACAGCGTCGGCGCCGTGAACGAGCGCGCATAATTCCCGCGAATGGTAATCTGGCGTGCGATCGGCTGCCAGCGGAAGCCGATTTTCGGCACGGTTGAATCGCCAGCATCGCTATAATGCTCGTGGCGTACGGCACCCACCAGATCGAAATTATAGAAACCGGGGATATGTGTATCTGCCCCAACAAGCGGAAGCCGCAGCTCCATGAATTGCGCGGTGATCGTGCGCGAGGCGCTGAACGGATCGCCGGTGAGCGCGGTGCCGTTTTGGCCGAACAGCAGCCCCCCGACGTCACCGCCGCCTGGATTGGTCAGCGCATTGTAAACACCAACGCCGATACCGCCGGTCGAATGGTTGACACCAAGGAGGCCATTGGCGGGATTTCCGCCCTGATGCAGCCATGCATCGGGGCTGAGCGCTGTCGAAATGGCTTCACGACGCCACTGCCCGCCGATCGCAAACCCGACGCGGCCGCCGGGAAGATTGAACAAGGTGCCACTCAGCTTGGCGTCGAAAGCATCAAGCTTGCTCTTGCCATGGAAGGTCTCGCTGGTCAGCACATTCGCAAGCGACGCCTGATTGAGCGCGCTGCCCACGCCGAAGGGATTGATTACCGGCTGGCACACGAAACTAGTGCCGTCGGCTGCGGAGAGCACGCGGCTGTAGGTGCCTCCGGCTGTAGCACTGCACGCGGCATTATAACCGCCTGCCGACGCCGCCGACGTCGCCACATTGGGTCGATACAGTATGTTCGAGATCAGTTCATCCAGCGCGTTCTCGCTGTGTGTGTAGCCGATTTCCCAGTCCATATTATGGCCGAGCGCCGCAAACTTGCCCTTGAGGCCCAAGGTGCCCCGATAGCTCTGCTCGCTGTTGTTGTATGTGACAGGTGTCTGTGAGTCCCCGAAGTTGACGGTTACTGCGCTGGTGAACGGATTGACCGGCGATGAGGCGGGCACAGACAGCCCCACCACGCTGGGCGCATATGAGGCAAAACTGTCGTTTTTGGCATATTCAAAGTCACCAAACAGCACAACACTGCGTGCACCGCCCGAAAGGTCACTGTTCAGGCTCATGGTGATAGATTTTTGCTGTTCGCCCATCAGCATCGTGTCGTAGGATGATATGTCATGCGTCCCGATCACGCCAGTGTTGATGGCCGTTCCGACCGATGCACCGGCGTTGATGTATTGCGGGTCGGCTGCCGCATTGGCGTAACCGCCGCCCAGCGCGGGTGTCGTTACGCCTGGCGTGAGGAAATAATTGCCGATCGCGCCCGGCACACCATAATTTGTAGAATAGAAGGGCGATGCAAATCCACGCTGGCTCTGGAACAGCGGATCGGTTTTGGACCAGCTCGCGCCGATAGTGATATTGGTGTATTTGACCGGATTGAAACCGAATGTGCCTCCAACACTGCGTTCGTTATAACCGGATGCGCCGCCGTAACGCGCGTTGATCTGTGCACCCTGATAGTCGGATTTCAGAATGATGTTGACGACGCCGCCAATCGCATCCGAGCCATAAATCGCCGATGCGCCGTCGGTCAGCACTTCGATATGATCGATAGAATCGGGCGCGATTTCGCATATATTGACGAATGGCTTGCCATTTGATGCGCCTATGATCGAGTCGATCGCTACGCGGCGGCCATTAACCAGCACCAGCGTATCAAGATTGCGCAACTGGATCGAGCAGCCACCCCCGGTGCGCTGATTGTTGTTCGAGCCATTGCTGGCGCCCTGATTGCTGCGACCGCCGAAACTCGGCACCGATTTGCGCAATATGTCGAGCACATTGCTGTTGACGCCGGCCTTCTGCATATCGGATGCCTTGATCGTCGTAACTGGCACGGCAACCGCATCCGGTGTCGTTTTGATAGCCGAGCCGGTGACTACAATCTCGGGCGTTTCAGCCTGCTTTTGAGACTGTGCCAGCACGGCAGTAAATGGCACCCCGGCAACGCCAGATAAAAGCATATAACGCACAACATTCTTCGCGGTGAAATTCATCATCCCTCTCCTTTTTGTGTGATTCCATCGATGTTACATGATATGTTAAACACAACCTGAATATTATACGAAAATTCTGTCAGAGAATTGTAAGGTTAGGCCATGTTGACATAAGATTTCAACCATAGTCTTGCGGCGGCGAGGTTGAGGAAGCTCTCGAAGGAGAGGATTGTTTTGTCGTAGCGGGTTGCAATGCGTCTTTGGTTCTTGAG
>JAGWQR010000382.1 GCA_028869975.1 Alphaproteobacteria bacterium
ACTCGCGCCAGTTGGTTGCGCCCCTAACAGCAAGACCATGAATAAACAAGCCTATTCATGGAATTCCGCCAGATCGGGGATGCGGGTGAAGGCGATCTTGGCACCAACCTGATTGTCGCGCCCGCCCAGCGGCATCCCCAGCATCACCGCGTTGCGCCCGAAGCGAGCGTTGATCGCGTCAAGCGCCTGGCCCAGTTGCGCCGAACGCGGCGGGGGTGGGCGGTAAGGCGCGAACAGCTCACCCTGTACGGAGTCATGCGGGACAATATCGATGAGCGTAATCCCGAGCGCCGTGAGGCAGTTGTTGCGCGGCAGGTGCTGGCACGCCGCCGCGAGCGCGGGCCAGAGTTGCGCCTCCAATACGCTGAGAATGTCAAAGCTGTCATCAGTAACCGGGATTCTGGTGTGCATCGCCCAGCCACGGGAGCCGGGGCCGCCGCGATAGCCGACACTGCCGAAATCGATCCGCTGCGCATGGAGCAGCAGCCCGCGCGCCAGATAGCCCTCGCGCCGCAACCGTGCCGATGCCTTGAACGCGAGGCGACGCACGACCGTGTGCGCGGTTTCCAGCCCGCGATTTTCGGGCGCGAGCACATTCGAATGGCCGATGCTGCGGTGCGTGGTCGGCACATCGGGTAGATCATAGCCGTGGAGCAGGAACCACATCCGGTCACCATTGCGCCCACCCCACACTTGCCCCGCGCGATTGGGATCAAGCGCAAGCCAGTCTTTGACGCTGAAAATACCCTTGCGCAGCAGCCGCCGCTCCATATTCTTGGCAATGCCGGTAATATCGCGCAGCTTGAGTGCGTGCAGGCGCGCGGGCAGTTCATCCGCTGTCACCAGCGTCAGCCCGTCGGGTTTCTGCATGTTCGAGGCGAGCTTGGCGACGAGTTTGCTGGGCGCAATCCCGACCGAACAGGTTAGCACATCCCCGACATGGCGGCAGATGCCCGCCTTGATTCGCGCTCCCAATGCGCGCGATGCGTCATGGAGCAGTCTGCAAAGCGGCCTTCACCGAGGCTGACTTGGAGCATTACCGTGCTGCGCTGCGTCGGCCGTATCGGTTAACCGCCGCGCTCAATTATTATCGCGCGCTGCTGCGGCCAGATTTTTTTGCCGCGACGCCGCGCGGCCACTGGATTAACCGAACGATCCAGGCGCCGGCGCTGGTCATCTGGGGCGAGCAGGATATTGCTCTGACCAAGGATCTGACTTACGGAATGGAAGACCTGTTTGAGCGCGGGTTTGAAATAAAATATGTGCCCGACTCCGGCCATTGGGTGC
>JAGWQR010000040.1 GCA_028869975.1 Alphaproteobacteria bacterium
CCCGGCGCGACCGAGAGCGAGATTGCCGACAGCATTTCCGATCCGCAATGGTCCGCTGCGATCAAGCAGCATGTCAGCAAGGACGGTGCTATGAAGGCGCAGGACATTGCGGATGCAATCCTGTTCATTATCGGCTTGCCCCGGCGGGCGAATGTGTCACAAATCCTTATCCGCCCGACAATCGATACGGCGGCGATGTAAAAGAGAGGTGTTGGGATGGAGGGCGTCGTAGAAAAAGTCAAAAGGCGCGGCTGGTATCATGGCTGGACCATTGTGGGAATCACGATCCTGACGCAGATTGCCGCGAACGGCCTCGCGATCAACGCCAACTCGCTGTTCCTGCAAAAATGGGCTGACGAAATGCACACCAAGCCCAGCAGCTTCCTGCTTGGCTTGATGATGCTGGGGATTGTCAGTTCTCTGCTCTCGCCCATCGTCGGCCCGCAAGCCGATAAATTTCCCGCGCGCACCTTGTTGCTGACCGGGTTGAGCGGGCTGGTAATTTTTCACATCGGGGTCAGTTGCATGACGGCACCCTGGCAATATATTCTGCTCTGTGCAGTCGTGTTTTCGCCATCGATCACGCTGGCGGCATCGCTGGTCACCAACAAGCTGGTCTCGGGCTGGTTCGTCAAAAACCTGGGGCTGGCGCTGGGCCTGTCCGCATTCGGGCTTGGCTTTGCCGGGGTGATTCTGCCCAAGCTGATCGCGACGTTTGTGCCTCTGTATGGCTGGCGGATGGTGTGGCGCTTTGCCGGACTGTTTATCTTGGTTGTCATCATGCCGCTCGTCGCCGTGGCGGTGCGCGACCGGCCCACCGAGCGCGATGGCTTTGATTATCTGACCGGCGGCGAGAGCGAGCGGCGACCTTCTGCGCATGGCGGCTCTGGCGCGCGCGGCGGCAGTATGCTCGGCTGGCGCGATATGTTCAGCCGACGCAATTTCTGGGTACTGGTGATTGCCTATGTGCCGATGCTGGCGCTGCATGGCAGTGTACAGAATAATCTCGCGCCGATTGCCAACAATATCGGTCTCAACGATCAGGCGGCGGCGACGCTGCTCGGCGCGTTCAGCATGTCTTATGTGCTGGCGACGCTGCTGATGGGCGCCCTGTCGGACAATTTTGGCAACCGGATCATGCTATGCGGCCTCGGAATCGTTACCGGCTTTGGCGCGCTGTTCGTCGCGTTCGGACACAGCCTCGTACCCTTGATTGCAGGTGTCATAATGGTGGGTGTCAATGGCGGCATGTGGCCGCTGCTCGCATCCGCCATATCGCGCGAATTTGGTTCCGAGAATTTCGGCAAGGCATTTGGCACATTGATGCTGTTCGTGCTGCTCGATGTGATTGCGCCGGTTGGCGTGGCGGTCATCAAGGAGGTGACGGGCAGCTATGTACCCGGCCTGAGCATCATCGCTGCGCTCTCGATAATTGCCGGTTTTGTTGCGCTACTGCTCAATGAAAAGCGCGCCGGGCAGACGGAAGTGAGCGCACGCTGATGGCCATATTCGTCCTTGTACACGGCGGCAGACATGAACTTATGATAACCGAGCCCGACTGGGTAACAGCGCGGCTGAATGATATTGCCAACTTGTAAGGAGTTTCCATGTCTGTTCCCAATGAATACCGTATTCCCAAGCTGCCGCGCGCAGACTGGACACATGAGGCGCGCGAGGTGTTTGCCTTCTGGGGCGAGCCTAACGCCTATGAGGAGGGTTCGAAAACCAATATCATGATGGTGATGGGCAACCACCCGCCGCTTGGCATGGTCTATAACCAGTTCGGCAAGCATTTCCTGATGGGCAATACGCTGAATACGCGCCAGCTTGAGATCATCGTGCTGCGCATCGCCTGGCGGGTGAAATCGATCTATGAATGGCACAATCATGTCGGTTATGGCGTCAATGCGGGTTTGAGCCTTGAGGACATCGCAGCGATCCGCGATTTTCCGCAGGGCGGGAACTGGAGCGAGGAGGACGCCGCAATCATCACCGCGTGCGATGAATTGATCGGCGACAATAATATCAGCGATACGACCTGGACGACCTTGAGCAAAACGCTCAACCCGCAGCAGTTGATGGATCTGGTGTTCACCATCGGCCATTATGTGATGACGAGTTGGGCGCTCTCGGCGTTCGGAGTGCCGGTGGAAGGCGGTGCGGACGCGATCGGGTTCGATCTGAAAACCCAGTCGGGCCGCACCCCCGGCGCAACCCTCAAACCCGGTGAGAAGGAAGGCTGGGAGGAGACGCGGGGGTATTGAGCGCGTCCATCGTATCAACGATATTGGCACGCGCCATCTTTCACACGCGCGCCGCATTGCGCATAGCTCGGCGCAACACCGGAACATCAGGACGACAACCATGGCCACCGAAATCCTCCTCCCCAAGCTCGGCTTCTCGATGAACGAGGGGCAGGTCGCCGAATGGCTCGTCGCCGATGGTGCGGTGGTGAAGGAGGGCGAGCCGCTGTTCGCGCTGGAGGCCGACAAATCGACCAATGAGGTCGAGGCACCCGCGACCGGCACATTGCGGATCATTGCGCAAGTTGGCGAGACTTACCCGGTGGGGACGGTGCTGGGCCATATCGAGTGAGGCGGGGATGAGGCTGCGCCCATGACGCTAAGAGTGGGCCTGTTCGGCGCGGCGTGGAACGGCTTTGCGCATCTGCCCGCCTGGCGCGCCCTTCAGGGGATAGAGGTGAGCGCGGTCTGCACCAGCCGGGAGGAGACGGCGCGCGCCGCCGCCGACCGACTGGGGATTGCACGGTCGTTCTGGGACGCGGAGGCGTTCGTGGCGGACCCCGACATCGACATTATAGATTTCGGCACGTGGCCATCGGTGCGCTTGCCGCTGATCATCACCGCGCTTGAGGCGGGCAAGCATATCTACAATGCCTGCCCGCACGCGCCGCACTGGGCGGGGGCAAAGGCGATTGATAACGCGTGGCGGCGCGACACATCGGCCACCGCCATCGACGCCTTCGCGCAGCACCTCCCCGCGCACCGGCAGATGAAGGCGCTGCTTGAGAGCGGATATATCGGGCAGCCCTTCGTCGGCACCGCGCATTTCAACCTCTCGCTGTTCAACGCGCCGAACAAGGCCTTCCCCTATAACTGGTTCGCAGAGCCACAAGCCGGGGTGTCGGCGGTGCGCAACAACGGCAGTCATCTGCTCTATCTGTTGCAGCACCTGTTCGGTGAGGTTGCGGAGCTTGTGGCGGATGACCGGCAGTTACTGAAAGCATGGGTGTTCCCCGATGGGGATATGGTCAAGCCCGAGACCAATGATTTTGCGGCGGTGACACTGCGCTATGCCTGTGGTCTGTTGCTCCAGCTACAGGCAAGCTGGGCGATGCCGGTGCAGGCCTTCACCTCTTTACAGGATGAAATGGGCAAGGCCGGGCGAGGTGCCGC
>JAGWQR010000041.1 GCA_028869975.1 Alphaproteobacteria bacterium
CAAGGTCGAGGTTGGCGGGCGACTGTCGAACAACAAGGGGCTCAATGTGCCTGATGTCGTGGTACCACTCGCCGCGCTCACGCCCAAAGACCGTGCCGATCTCGCCTTCGCACTCGATCAGGGGGTAGATTGGGTCGCGCTCTCTTTCGTGCAGCGGCCTGAAGATCTGGCCGAAGCGCGCAAGCTGATCGGCGGGCGCGCGGCGCTGCTTGCGAAGATTGAGAAGCCGGCGGCGCTGGAGCGACTCGATGAAATTCTTGAACTCGCGGATGCGGTGATGGTTGCACGCGGTGATCTGGGGGTAGAACTGCCCCCGCAAGCTGTGCCACCCGCGCAAAAGCGTATTGTCGAAAGTGCACGGAGACTCGGGCGCCCCGTCGTCGTCGCAACGCAGATGCTCGAATCGATGATTAAAGTACCAACGCCGACCCGTGCTGAAGTCTCCGATGTTGCCACCGCCATTTATGATGGCGCGGATGCTGTCATGCTGTCAGCCGAATCGGCGGCGGGCGATTGGCCGGTTGAATCGGTGGCGATGATGGACGCGATTGCGCAGGCCGTGGAAAATGATCCCGGCTATGGCGCGCGTGTTCATTTCACCCAGACGCGACCCGACGCAACTACGGCGGATGCGCTGTCCGAAGCCTCCAAACAGATCGCCGCGACAGTTTCGGCGAAGGCGGTGATTTGCTTCACATCATCCGGTTCGACGGCGCGGCGCATCGCGCGCGAGCGTCCACCGGTGCCGCTGTTGGTGATGACCGACAGCCTCGACACCGCGCGCCGTCTAGGCCTTTTGTGGGGCACGCACGCGGTACATACGCGCGATGTGACATCGTTTGAGGAGATGGTCGCGAAGGCCAAGCGTATGGCGCTGCGCCATGGTTTTGCGGCGGCGGGCGAGCGCTGTGTCGTGATGGCGGGGGTGCCATTTGGCACGCCCGGTTCAACCAATGTGCTGCATGTTGTCCGGCTGAGCGGGCAGGAACTCAGCGATTATGAGGGTTAGCCCTGGCGTGCTTTGAAGCGACGGTTGGTCTTGTTAATCACATAGGTGCGGCCGCGCCGACGGATCACGCGGTTGTCGCGATGACGGCCCTTGAGTGATTTCAACGAATTGCGAATCTTCATGATGACAAATGCCTGAATTTCTCTAAATCTCGGAAATGAGCGCCGCGCCTAGCGTTGGCTGGCGCATAAGTCAAGCCGGAGTGCAGTGAGACAATGAAGATTTCATGTGATTTTGATGGCGGCAATATCATTGTCGATCGGATTGAGGGCGACGTGGCCTGGCTACGCATCCGCACCGACCATTTGTCTGACTTCTACCAATGGTTATATTTTCACGTGGCAGGAGCGAAGGATCGAGCGCTCACTCTGCATATCACCAACTGCGCAGCCTCGGCCTATCCGGCGGGCTGGGAGGGGTATAGCGCGCGATACAGTGCGCCCGGCGGCGAATGGCGGCTGGCGGACACCTGCTATGCCGATGGCACCCTCACCATCCGTCACACGCCCGCGCAGGAGCATCTCGAAATTGCCTATTTCGCGCCTTATTCGAGCGAGAAACACACGGCGCTGATCGCACGCATCGCCGCCTGTAATGGCGTGTCGCACCAGGTTCTTGGCCGTTCACTCGATGGCCGCCCCATAGACTACCTCACCCTCGGCACTGGCCCCACCCAGGTCTGGCTCTATGCACGCCAGCACCCCGGTGAGACGATGGCGGAGTGGTGGATGGAGGGCGCGCTCGAGTGGCTCACCAATCCCGCCAATGAAGCGGCAAAGGCATTGCGCGCCAAAGCCACGCTCCACATCATCCCCAATATGAACCCCGACGGCTCGGCGCGCGGGCATTTGCGCACCAATGCCTGTGGTGCGAACCTCAACCGCGAATGGGCGGAGCCAACGGCGGAACGCTCGCCCGAAGTGCTGTGCGTGCGCAACCGTATGGATGAAACCGGCGTCGATTGGGCGATGGATGTGCATGGCGACGAGAGTATTCCTGCCAATTTCATCGCCGGGTTTGAGGGCATCCCCAACTGGCGCGACGAACAGGGCGCGGCCTTTTACGCGTTCCGCAACGCCCTCGCCGCCCGCACCCCCGACTTTCAGACCCGCCTCGGCTATCCGCCCTCAAAGCCCGGGCGCGCCAACCTCACCATGTCCACCAACCAGCTTGCCAACCGCTTCGGCGCGGTGGCGATGACATTGGAAATGCCGTTCAAGGATCATGCGAGCAACCCCGATTCGCTCCATGGCTGGTCGCCGGTGCGCTGCAAAAGACTCGCTGCTGATTGCTTGGCCGAGCTGGCCGCGCGAATCTGACTTGCTTTTCCCCGTCATATCGCTTACGAGCGCCCCCTTCATCAGATGCGCTGATACCCTCGCCTGGCCAAACGGGCTGCCACGGCGGGCTTTGCGCATCCCAACAAGGAGTAGAAAATGCCCAAACTGAAGACCAAGAGCGGGGTGAAGAAGCGCTTCTCCATGACCGCATCCGGCAAGCTGAAGCACGGGGTTGCGGGCAAGCGCCACCGCCTCATCA
>JAGWQR010000042.1 GCA_028869975.1 Alphaproteobacteria bacterium
GGGCAGCCCGAGACCGCGATCTTGAACTTGTGCGGCATCCACGAGCCCCAGGTCATCCGCTCGATCTGGATGCCGAGACCGGTCGAATCCTGTGTGCCGAACCGGCACCATTCGCTCCCGACACAGGTTTTGACCGTGCGCAGCGCCTTGCCATAGGCATGGCCCGAGACCATCCCGGCAGCATTCAAATCGCCCCAGATCGCGGGCAAATCTTCCTTCCTGATCCCGAAAATGTCAAGCCGCTGCCCGCCCGTCACTTTGACCATTCGCGCGCCGTATTTGTCGCACGCATCGGCGATGGCGCGCAGTTCATCCGGCGTGGTGACACCGCCCCACATGCGCGGCACCACCGAGTATGTACCGTCCTTCTGGATATTGGCGTGCATCCGCTCGTTGACAAAGCGCGATTGCGGGTCTTCCTTGTGCTCGGCAGGCCAGGCGCACAGCAGATAATAATTGAGCGCCGGACGGCAAGTCGCGCAGCCATCTGGGGTAGACCAGTGCAAATCCTGCATCACCTGCGGGATCGCGGTCAGGGTTTTGAGCAGAATAAGCGTACGCACTTCCTCGTGCGTAAAACTCGTGCACTTGCAGATTGGTTTGGCGACGCGTTCGCCGCTATATTTGTCGCCCAGTGCTAGACTGAGCAGTTTCTCGACTTGGGACGTGCACGACCCGCAGCTGGCCGAAGCCTTGCACCCCGAGCGCACCGCGTCGAGCGTCTGCGCGCCGTCCTTGATGCACGCCAGCACCTTGCCTTTGGACACGCCGTTGCAGCCGCAAATCTCTGCGTCGACAGAGAGTGCTGCAACGGCCTCAATAGGGTTTGCGAGAGCGCCACCTGCGCTCGCAAAACTCTGGCCAAAAATAAGGGCGTCGCGGACATCCGAGATATTCTCCTGCCGTTTGAGCATGTCGAAATACCAGTTGCCGTCCGCCGTGTCGCCATAGAGCACCGCGCCGACCAGCTTGTCATCCTTGACGATGACCCGCTTGTAAACGCCACGCGCAGCATCGCGCATGACAATATCCTCGCAACCTTCTCCGCCGGAGAAATCGCCCGCCGAAAATACATCGAGCCCCGCGACCTTGAGTTTGGTTGAGGTGACCGAGCCTTTATACCCAGATGGCGCCGCGACCAGCCCGTCTGCCAGCGCCCGGCACATCTCCCACAGTGGCGCGACCAACCCATAGCAGATGCCGTCATGCTCGACGCATTCACCGACTGCAAGCACATCTTCGTCGGACGTAACCATATGGTCATCGACCTGAATGCCGCGCCCGACCGCCAGTCCGGCTTGCTTGGCGAGCCGCGTGTTGGGGCGGATGCCAACTGCCATAACGACAATATCGGCGGGGATTTCGCTGCCGTCCTTCAACCGAACACCCTCGACATGGTGCTCGCCATAAATCTCGGCGGTATCGGCTTGGGTGAGGATGGTCTGGCCGCGCCCTTCGAGCGCACCCTTGAGCAGATAGCCCGCCGCTTCATCCAGTTGCCGCTCCATCAGCGTCGGCATCAGATGGATGACTGTCGTGTTCATACCGCGCAGCGCGAGCCCGTGCGCCGCCTCCAGTCCGAGCAGGCCGCCGCCGATCACCACCGCGTTGCCGCCACCCTCGCTCGCCTTGAGCATTGCCTCAACATCGTCGAGATCGCGGAACGTGATGACGCCGAGCAGATTATGGCCAGGCACAGGAATGATGAACGGATCGGAGCCGGTCGCGATAATCAGCTTGTCATATTGCTCCACCCGCCCGCTCGCAGCCGTCACGGTCTTTGCCATCCTGTCAACCGCAATCACAGGATCACCCGCAATCAGGTTGATGCGATTGTCATCATACCAGTCCTGATCGTTGATGATGATGTCCTTATAGGCTTTCTCGCCCGCCAGCACTGGTGAAAGCATGATGCGGTTATAGTTCACGCGCGGTTCCGCCCCGAAAATGGTGATGCGGAATCTGACCTTGTCTCGTGCGAGGATTTCCTCGACTGCGCGGCAACCGGCCATGCCATTGCCGATAACGATGAGGTGGGGGCGGGTATCGGTCATAATTTCAGTATTTCCATTCGAGTGAAACCCAGAACTTCCTGGTGTTGGTGGCAAAACCTGTCGCGGTATAACCAGCATATTTGATGAGAATGACGTATTTACTGCGTATTGCGCGCAGTTGGGCATCCCATTCCCGGCCATATGCACCAGCGCCGATGTCGGCATGATAGTCATGATAGATCAATGTTGCGCCAAGGCTGTCGAAAGGCCCGATCTTGCTTTTCGTGTACCCAAGAGAAGTATAAGCATCGGCAAGGCCGTTCGTTGGGGTAACGAGAAATATGTCGGCCCAACCATTCCATTTGTGCAACGTCGCCAGCGGGGTCTGGAACGCGGTCGTGGAGTTTAGTCCTGTCATTTTTATCTGGGCAGCGTTATCCGCGCCGAGCAGTTCATAGCCGCCCCCAGCGCTCCAGCCATGGCTGTTCAGATAGGCTTCGCCAAAATAATAACTGGTGGAAAAGCGGGTTGGCGCAAGCTTGTCGTCACGCTGATTGGCGTATGCGACTGTGTAGCTTATGTTGGTCGCGCGGTTGAACGCATATTTGCCGGCAAAGCGCCCACCAAAGGTTGCGGAAGAGAATTTGGCGCGGGTCAGCGCGGTCTGGTTGACGACATAGCCAAAGCCTTCCAGTGTCCCGACCGGAGTTGTGTAGCCGAGCGTGCCGAAGACATTATCGCCCTGAATATGGCCGGTACCCACACCGGTCTGGCCATCTATACCGAATACCGTGTTGTCATCCCAGGCATATGTAATGTCTGCCTTCAGATGCTTGATCGGCATTGATTCAATCCGCACGGCATCAAAGGTCTGTTCATTGTCGCGCCACCCCGCACTGCCGACAAAGCGCTCGTCATCAAAGTTAATCCGCTGACGACCGACCGTCACCACCGTGCCCGCTATCCCCTGATACTGGAGCTGAAGCCGGTTCAGTCCGATGGTTTGCGGATCGACGATTGCCGGAAACAGGGCTGCACTCCCCCCTGACTTCGGGGTGGCGTTGTAATAGTTATTATCTAGAGCGAGCGTGCCGGTGGCTTCAGCCAGAATGCTTAACTTGTCTGGAAATTTGGCCTCCAGCCCCATGCGCACACGCGCGGTTACGGCATCGGCAACATCCGGCTTCCCGCCTTGCGTGACATCCTCCCACCGCAGACGGCTGTCGATCAATGGTGTCAACACGACTGGAGCATCAGCAAAGACAGGTGAAACACAGCATCCCAGCACTGATGCAGTCATATATTTATTCATGATTTTCTCCCTGAAACAATCCATTCCAGAGCATCCCCCACTATGTTCAAATCCGCACCGCCTTAAGCTGCGCACCCCATGTCGCGCGCCAGTGCGCTTTGATTGCAGTGAGGACACCGAGCGCAACGAGCGAAATCGCGGCAAAGATCAGAAATCCGGCCTGATAGCTGCCCGTGAGCTGTTTCGCATAGCCGAGCGAAGAGGCGAGATAGAAGCCGCCAAACCCACCCGCGCAGCCGACCAGCCCGGTCATAACGCCGATCTCGTTGCCGAATCGCTGCGGTACAAGTTGAAAAACCGCGCCATTCGCCATGCCGAACGCGCCCATCACGATGATGAACAATCCCAGCGTGAGCAGGAACGATGCAGGCGACGCACTCACCAGCACCAGCAATGCCGCAATGCCAATATAGAGCAGGCTCAGCGATTTGATCCCGCCTACCTTGTCCGCAAGCGCACCGCCGAACGGCCTCAGGAAGGAGCCCGTAAACACACACGCAGCGCTGCACCAACCTGCCTTGACCGTGGTCAGGCTGAACAAATCATGGAAGTAGATCGAAAGCGAGGCCGTGAGTCCGGAGAAGCCGCCAAAGCTCACCGCATAGAACAGCATGAACCACCATGCATCAGATGTTTTTAGGGGTGCGAGATAGGCCGCGAGCTTCATCGGTGCGGGCCGGTTGGGCGGGTTCTTGGCGAGCAAGAGATAAACACCAAGGCAGATGACAAGCGGAATTGTCACCAGCCCGAACACACACTGCCAGCCGAACGCTTTTGCGAGCAAAGGCGCGAACAGCGCGGCAAGCACCGTGCCCGAATTGCCCATGCCCGCAATCCCCATCGCCTTGCCCTGATGCTCGGCCGGATACCAGCGTGAAGCAAGCGGCAGCGCCACCGCAAAACTCGCACCCGCCACGCCCAAAACCAGCGCGAGTGCGAGCACGCCGTCATAGCTGTCAATCCCGAGGCTCCAGGCAATCAGCAGGCCAGTGATGACCACAATCTGACCGATCGCGCCGGTCAGCTTGGGGCCGAGCCGATCTACCATCAGGCCCATGAATACACGAAGCACTGCCCCTGCGAGCACCGGCGTCGCTACCATCAGGCCCTTGTGAGCCGGATCAAGATGCAGTGCTTTGGCTACCTCTGGCCCGAGCGGACCAAGCAACACCCAGACCATGAAGGCGAGATCAAAATAGAGAAAAGCGGCGAAGAGCGTAGGTTTATGCCCTTCCTTCCAGAATGATGTGATCATGCGACGTATCCTTTCGAAGATGCGGCGCAACAGGCAGCAGACACCCCAAGTGCTGGCCGCAATGTTGCGTAGATGTGGAAAGCCCGAGGGTACGCGCCGTTGCGCACCTGCATCGAAACTCAGACGTCGTTGCCTGATGAGCCTTTGAGTCTCATGATTCGTGGTGCTTTGCAAGCATTATTTTGCAACGCAACAAATTAAGGTCGATTATCAATGACTGAGTTCTGCAAGATAGGCGTCAAACGCGTCCGGATCGAATTGGCGACCATCGAAAAAGCGGTCGGAGCCAAGGATCAGCCGCCCTTGCACTGTGCCGACACCTACAGGCACGCTGATCCCGCCTTCGAGCTTGGCGCTCGCACCGGGTAGCGGCACACCCAAAGGTCGCAGCGCGCGACGATAGACATCGGGCCGAAACACCGCCTGCGCGCTGAGATAATCCGCCGCATCGGCTGTCACATGGCCCGCCGCCGCCATTTGTGCATAGAGCCATGCGGCCTGGCTGACCCAGGGAAAGTTGGCCGCCTCACGATGCTGGAACATGAAATCAGGCACATGCACACGTGCCAATCCCTGCGCGAACAAAATCTGGTCGGAAATTGCACCCCTTATCAGGCCATGCGAACCATCCAGATAATCCGGACGCGCTAGGATGGCGGCGATCTGGTCATGTCGCGCCTGATCAATGAATGCTTCCCCCGCACGCCACAGCGCGCGCAGAAGCCGATCATACAATTCCGGCTCGGCAGCGAGACGTTCAGCTTTTACCCCGAGCACCTTCTCAACCCCGCGCCTCCAGATTTGCGCGGTCACCGCGACAATCACCCCAACGCCCCGATCAACCGCAACGCTGTTCCAGGGCTCACCCACGCAAATGCCGTCAACCTCGCCCGAGGCGAGCGCATCTGCCGCAAAGGGCGGCGCGACCGTAACAATCTCGACATCCTTGTTCGGATCAATCCCGCAGCCCAGCAGCCAGTAGCGCAACATATAATTATGGCTTGAATAGCGATGGACCACACCGAAGCGCAGCCGTGCGCCGCTGTCGATCAGCGTTTTGAGTCGCTTGCCAATCTGCACGACATTGCCGGGCATACCCGGATCGGTAAGCTGCGCCGCCAGATCTGCGCGCATCGTTATCGCGTTGCCGTTCAGCCCCAGCACGAACGGCACGGCGATCGGCACTGCAGGACGCCCTAGCCCCAAAGTCGTTGCAATCGCGAGCGGCGCGACCAAATGCGCCGCGTCGCTATGCCCATAGAGCAGGCGGTCCGCTACACTCGCCCAACTCATATCCTTAAGCAGGGCAAGCGCCAGGCCCTCATCTTCAGCATAGCCCAATTCGTGCGCAAGAATCGGTAGCGCCGCATCAACCAGCGGCAGAAATCCAATACGCAATGCGTCACTCATACATCACCGACAAGCCTTTCCGCCGTGAGCAACGCATCGGCAATATCAACAAGCTTGCGTCCTTTATCCATTGCCGTCTTGCGCAGCAGTGCATAAGCCTCGGGCTCCGAAACGCCGCGCTTCTTCATCAGCAATGCCTTGGCGGCATCAACCGATTTACGCTCCGCGAGCGCCGATTTCGCCTCGTCAAGCTCTGCGCGCAGCCGTGCAAAGGCATTGTAACGCCGTATCGCCAGCTCCAGCACAGGTTTGATCCGCGCCTTGGCAAAGCCATCAACCACATATGCCGATACGCCCGCGTCAATCGCTGCGTCCATCGCTTCTGCGTCGCTCTGATCGACAAACATCGCAATCGGCCTGGCCAGCGCACGAGAGACAGCAAGCATTTCCTCCAGCTCGTCGCGCTGCGGGTTGGCCATGTCGATCAGTATGACATCGGGCGCGAACATTTCCAGTGTCTGCACCATGCCGCCGCGTTCGGTAAAGATGCGCACATCAGGCAATCCCGCCTCGTGCAACCCGTCAACGATGACGCCCGCTCGAGTGGCGCTGTCATCGATAACGGCTATGCGCATGTCCATGCACGTCGCTGTCCCAGCTCAAAAAATCTGAATTGCATGTTGTGCATTGCAATATATCAGCATGAATTTGTGCGCAACGCAAGTCTGCAGTTTACGCCATGCAGAGAGCACACACGCAGCACCACATGTGGGGGAAGCCAAATCCTTGCCCCAGTGCCACTCGGTCAAGCTAAAACCGACGCATACCGTTTTACTTCGGCCAAGGTAGCTGAAGAATGAATCAGACCCTCTGCTTCTCAAAATTTTCAATCCACGCGACTGTTATCCCGATCCCGCCAAAGGGGAAGAAATGCAGCCGCACCCTTCCATGTTCCGGACCGAGGCCGGCTGTCAACTGATCGACAAACCTGTCGGGGCCGGCGCTTCCGATCAGATTTCCGAGCGATATGCCGTACTTCCTGAGAACCGCGCTCGATGCGCCGACGCCGCAGAACGCCGCGTAGCGCATTAGCGTCTTGATTCCCGCTGGGCCCGGCACACCGATCCGCACCGCCTGATCGAGTCCGCGCGATCTCATATCCTTTAACCAGGTGAGCACGCGTCCGGCATCGAAACTGAACTGGGTGACAATCAGCGCTGCCATGCCGCGCGCCTCAATATCCGCAGTCTTGGCTTCGAGCACCTGCCAGCATTCATCTTTAGTCATTACCGGATGGCCATCGGGATGACCACCTATACCGATAACCTTGATTCCCGCCGCCTCGAAGGCCCCGGTCGCAATCAAGGATCCACTGTCGGCGAAAGGGCCTGCGGGCTGGGGTGGATCACCGGCGACAACGAAACAGCGTTGAACACCAGCTTCCCTGACCACGGCCTTCAAATAGCTATCAAACTCTTCGTACGATACGATACGGCGCGCCGAAAGATGCGGCATTGGCTCGAACCCGCGCGCACGCACAGCCCTTGCCGCCGCGATGCGCGAAGCATTGGTCTCTCCGGGCAGGAACGGGACTGCGATCGGCGCCTCATGCCAGATATACGGCGAGGCGGCTTCGAGCTCAGGAATGTCCTTTGCGGTGACTTCGAGCGAATATCCATCAGTTATCCGCAGATGGTCAATAAGCCAGTTTGGATGGACGACCGGTTTCATCGGGATTTCTCCGCAACAGCTTTCCGCCTTTCAAACATACTAGCACGTTGGTGGTTGGCATGTTCACGAAACAGCCATTCGGCGCGCGCGCCATCACCGCTGCGGATCGCATCAACAATGTCATGGTGGAACCCGTGTGCCCGGTGCAGCATATCGAAGGCTGCGCGCAAGCCCACCTGGTCGAACACGATCACTGATGGCGCGACGAACGGCACATTATTGAGCCGTTCGATGAATATGGCCAATATGGCAGAGCCGCTGCCCTCGACGATCAGCTTGTGAAAATGCGCGTTCATTGTGCCGTATTGCAGTTCGTCGTCGCGTGTCAGGTGACGCTTGTCGAACAGCGCATCGCCTTCGTCGAGACAGTCTTCAAGTTGCGCCAGCATTTCCGGGGTGGCCCCGGTTTCCGCCAGACGCCGCGCCGCCCAGCCTTCGAGCAACGAACGCAGCGCCAGCGCTTCTTCCATCTCATCGTTACTGAATTCAGCGACGACGAATCCACGCTTGCCAACCGGGCGCAAAAAGCCTTCGCTGGCTAGCCGGGGGAGGATATTGCGCACCGGCGTTCGTGAAATACCGAGTCTTTCGGCCAGCGCCGCCTCGGTCA
>JAGWQR010000043.1 GCA_028869975.1 Alphaproteobacteria bacterium
GGGCAAGACCGCCAAGCGCCTGATGTTCATGGCGCGCTGGTTCCCCGGAAAGCTGCGCAATCAGATGTCAACTTAGTCCCGCTCGCGGCGCAGCAGTTCGGCCTTGCGCTCAAGCCCGTAGGCATAGCCGCCCAAGGTTCCATCAGTACGGATCACGCGGTGGCAGGGGATGAGCACCGAAACCCGGTTCTGGCCATTCGCCGTGCCTGCCGCGCGCACCGCCTTTGGGCGCCCGACCGCCTTGGCGATGTCGGAATAGCTGCGAGTCTCGCCTACGGGAATGCGCTGGAGTTCGCGCCACACCGCCTGTTGAAAGCGCGTTCCGCCCACATCGAGCGGGAGGGACGGCATGGCGTGCGGATTTTCCACCGCAGTAATCGCGTCCTCGAGCCAGCATTGGAATGCGGCATCGCCGGGGGTCAGCCTGGCGTTGGGGAAATGCGCGCGCAAGTCCGTCTCGCCCTCATCGAACGAGAGCCTGCAAATGCCCTTGTCGGTTGCGGCGAGCAGCATGGCGCCGAGCGAAGTCTGTGTGACCGCCCAACGGATCTTCACCCCTGCCCCGCCGCGCGCCTAGGCCGAGGGCGTCATGCCAATCGCTGCCGAGTCCGCATAGAATCGACTCGATGTCGCATAGCCGGCATCATAGAGCGCATCGGTGACCGACGCGCCACCTGTCATCGCTGCCTGTGCCCGCGCCAGTCGGAGCGAACGCAGAAAGCAAGCAGGCGTCATCCCCTCAGCGCGGCGGAAGATGCGTGCAAAATGCTGCGGTGCATAACCCACCGCCGTTGCCAATTCTGCCAGCGCCGGCGGATCATCACCCTCCAGTAGTGCCCGAGCCTGTGCCACCGCCTTCTGGTCACGCGTTACATCATCCGGCAGGCAGCGCTTGCAGCCACGCAATCCCACCGCGCGCGCCTCCGTGCCGTCCCTAAAAAATCGAACATTCTCGCGGGCCGGATGCCGCGCTGCACAGCTTGGCCGACAATAAATTCCCGTGGTTAGCACACCGGTGACGAAGTGTCCGTCATAGGTACGGTCACGGCGCATAACAGCGGCCCACGCAGTGTCATTGTCGATCATCTTCACCTCCATGCCATATAATATATCGGTACACACGGGTACCTGCTTCCCGATTTGAGTGGTTAAACATAAATCAGATACGAAACTTGCAATCTGAACCGGTCTTTGCTAGCCGCGCGCAACAAATGGGGCGTCCCGGTATCTCGGGGCAGGTTCTGCAATCATTCCGAATGTGGAGGAAGTTTTCGCTGTGGACAATTCCGGCGGTTTTACGGCTAGTTTAAGCGGACGCTATGCACGTTCGTTGTTTGAGCTTGCAGTCGAGAATAAGGCGCTTGATTCGGTAAACGCAAGTCTTGCCACGCTGAAGGCAGCGCTTGCGGAATCTGATGACATCAGGGCACTGATTGGCAACCCCATGCTCAATCGTACCGACGCTGCCAAAGCGATGGCTGCCCTCGCCAAGATGTTGAAGCTCGACACACTCACGACCAATTTTCTTGGTGTGCTTGCCCAAAACAAACGCCTGGCGGCGCTCTCGGCAATCATCACATCTGTTGAAGGGATGGCCGACACGCTCCGGGGTGAAATGACCGCAGATGTGACCACAGCGCACCCGCTTGATTCAGCGCAATCGAAGGCACTCACTGCAAAACTGAAAGCCAGGCTGGGCAAGGATGTGTCCATCAGGGCGCGGGTCAATCCCGAAATCCTGGGCGGGCTGATCGTCAAGATCGGCTCTCAAATGATCGACGATTCGATCGCCACCAAACTCAACACGCTCGCTCTTGCGATGAAAGGCTAAATACCATGGACATAAACGCCGCAGAAATTTCGCGCGTCATCAAGGATCAGATCGCCAATTTCGGCGCTTCGGCACAGGTTTCCGAAGTCGGTCAGGTGCTGTCGGTCGGAGACGGGATTGCACGCGTACATGGCCTGGATAATTGTCAGGCGGGCGAAATGCTTGCTTTCGCGAACGGCATTCAGGGCATGGCCTTGAATCTTGAGAGCGATAATGTCGGCGTCGTTATTTTCGGTGCGGATGCGGGTATCAAGGAAGGCGATGTCGTCAAGCGCACAGGCACCATCGTCGATGTGCCCGTCGGCAAGGGGCTGCTTGGTCGCGTCGTTGATGGCCTCGGCAATCCGATCGACGGCAAAGGCCCGATCAAGGCCGACAAGCGCAGCCGCGTTGAGGTGAAGGCCCCAGGCATCATCCCGCGCAAATCGGTCAACGAGCCGGTGCAGACCGGGCTGAAGGCGCTTGATGCGCTCGTTCCGGTGGGTCGTGGCCAACGCGAACTCATCATCGGTGATCGTCAGACCGGCAAGACCGCCGTTGCCATCGACACCTTCATCAACCAGAAAGAAGCGAACAAGGGCAAGGACGAGTCGAAGAAGCTCTATTGCATCTATGTTGCGGTTGGCCAGAAGCGCTCGACCGTGGCGCAGATTGTCCGCCAGCTCGAAGAATCGGGCGCGATGGAATATACGATTGTTGTCGCCGCCACCGCCTCCGACCCCGCACCGATGCAGTTCCTTGCGCCTTACACCGGCTGCGCGATGGGCGAATTTTTCCGCGACAACGGGATGCACGCGGTGATCGTGTATGACGATTTGTCCAAGCAGGCGGTCGCCTATCGCCAGATGTCGCTGTTGCTGCGCCGCCCGCCGGGCCGCGAAGCCTATCCGGGTGACGTGTTCTACCTCCACTCACGCTTGCTGGAGCGCGCCGCGAAAATGA
>JAGWQR010000007.1 GCA_028869975.1 Alphaproteobacteria bacterium
ACAATCCGAGTACAAGCAAAATCGGCAGGACATGCTCCATTGTCGCTGCGAGAGGCGCAAACAGTGCAGGATAAGGTGTGTGGAAATCGTCACGGAACTGATCAATAATCTCAGGTCGCAACGAAAACCACGTTCCATCCATAATCTTGCTGCGCCCGCTCGCCCAAAAGACGTGCGCGCTGACGATACGCAAAAACAGCATCAACGCCGCTTCCGGGATATATTCAAACAAGCCGTCAGCACGGCGAACAAGCGCCAGCACGCGTTTAACCCTGTCTCATAGGTTTGGCATGACCCACATGTTCGGTGAGCGTCCCGCCCATTTTGAGGCAGGTGCCTGCGGCGACATATTTCCAGGCATTACCCTGATAATTCATCGTCGAGGTGCCAGCACAGCTTGTGCCAGCACCTGCCTTGCAGTCATTCTTGCCCGCAAGCGCCACGCCAAAGCATTTATCGTGTTTGGGTGTATCGGCATGTGCGGCGGACGCTGCCGCAATCACCGCAATGGCGACTGCAGCAAGGGTAACCGATGATGTATTCATGAGAGACTCCTGATTTAATAGTGAGGACAAAGCGTATCCACACATCTTTTTCGGGATCCCCCTTGCCATGGTTACACAATTGTCGACTCTGATATATATATTGCTGATTTATCGGCGCGGAACCGTGGTAGAAACTCACGGACGCGCCGGGGATGACCACGCGCCCAGCGCGTATACGATTTTCCATCACAAGCGCGTGGATGTACTTCGCCAGCATATATGTGCCGCGCAAAGCCCATAACCAGCTATAAACCCCTCGCCAGGCCGGACAGATGTCAGCACGCGACTACGTATCACATGCCAAACGAAATCCGCTTGCATCTTGAGGGGCGTCCACAGATGAGCAGAGGGTAGTTAAATTCAGGCAAGAGGGCTGGAGCAGGTGCGATTCCGTCCGCAAAAACCCTCTGCTGAATGCAGACATCAAAGAGAAGCGGACGCATATTGAAGGTACCCGCTTTCCCAGATCAGGCGACATTGCCCAGATAAGGCCGGTAGCCCTCGCGAACGCTCGAATGCACCGGACTGGGGGCGGCCACGGCGCGCACCGTTACCTGCTTGTGACGTTCGACTAATGGACGGTTGGAGCCCCCGTTCGGCTCGCCCCAGGTCAACTCGACAGTTTCACCTTCTTTGACCACGCTTGGATCCAGCAGAGCAAGGCTGATCCACCGGCGCGCGTTCGAGCTGTAGACCACATAGGTCGAGAAGCCGGGGACTAACTCTCCATTCACCTTCACCTCGTCGAAAGGGAATGTGGCGAAGTAGGCCGCCGGGCCTTCCATCCATTTGGCGCGGTTGTCGCCCTCGTTGAACTGCGAACGGAAGATGTCGATGACATCATCATTGTCCCAGATCAGCGTCATCTTCTGGAGATGCGGCGCGGCCTGCCTGGCCATCAGCGCATCACGTCCGATAAAGTCATGGTTGAAGTCGACGAATTTGTATCCGGCATCGCGGGGCGTGATGTAATAGTCCTCGATCTTCTCCGAGGTGAAGCTGCCGCCAAGCGAAGCCCCGGCTTCAAAACACTTGTCCGGCAGCCATTTGCGGTAATCGGCCAGCTTGGGATCTGTATAAACGGCGGGCAGCACCGAAGCGAACCAGCCGGATTCGGTGCTGGCGGTCGAATAGGCGCGCGCACCGCCCTGCAACAGACCGAATTCGCGTCCGGCTTCCAGAATGGCGGCACGCACATCTTCAGCCTCGCCTGCGGGGCCAATCAGTTCAAGGCCAGGGGCACCCGCCATGCCATGCTTCAATGCGCGCACATTGCGGCCATTGATCTTGATCTGACCCATCGCGAAAAACTTGATGTCATCAATCGGGCCACCGTTGAGCTTTTCGAGGATCGCCCAGGCCTTGGGGCCCTGAACCTCGAAACGGAAGGAGCGGCGTGTGGGGTGCGCGGTGTTGGTCGTGCGCTCGTCGCGCTCAACCACAACGTCATAGCCGCCGTTGTGCGCGTTGTATTGCACCCAGTTCGGAATATGGGGGCGCCCGACAATGTTGACGCGGAAATCATCAAGTCCGAACAGGATCGCGTCACCGATCACATGACCTTCATAGTTACAACAGACGAGCTGCTTGGCCTTGTTGCGACCAAAATTTTTGAAATTGTTGATCGACAAGTCAGCGAGCAGGCGAATTGTATCCGGCCCTTCAACATAAAGGTCTGTCATATGGTGCGATTGATCGAGCAAAACGGCAGTATTGTTCCAGGCCTCGCATTCATCACGCCAGTTGGAGAATTCCGGTGCCACCGGAAAAACATAACTTCCGATCTGCGAATTGCGCAGCATGTTGAGTGCGCCGCCCGAGCGGTCGATCCTGTCCTGAAGGCTGGCCATGTCCGATTTCCTAGCGATTCGTCTTTGAGGTGCGCTGCATGTACCGGACGAGATCGGGTTTGGCAAGTTAATGTATCCCAAAATAGTAAATATACGCTATAATTCGCGGAAATATAGGATAATAGTATCCCATATTGACAATTCTTGTATATTGAGCTATGTCCCGCCGATGACCAGCGACACACTTGAAAACCGCCTCAAAGAGCTGATTCTGCGCGAAGAGCTGTCCCCCGGCGAGCGTGTGACCGAGGCGGCGCTGGCC
>JAGWQR010000044.1 GCA_028869975.1 Alphaproteobacteria bacterium
GCAGGCGCGCCACGGCAAGCTGCATGTGCTGGTCAACAATGCGGGCACCGACCTGACCGGGCCAGTTGAATCCCTGAGCATGGACGGGTGGCGCAAGATCATGGCGATCAATGTTGATGGCGTGTTCCTCGGCACCAAGACTTTTGTGCCGATGCTGGCCGAGCATGGCGCGGATTTCAAAGGTGGTTCCTCCATCATCAATGTCAGCTCGATCATGGGACTGGTCGGCTACACCGACACCTCCGCCTATAACGCCAGCAAGGGCGCGGTGCGGCTGTTCACCAAGTCGATCGCGATCGAGTTCGCAACCAAGAAGATGCCGATCCGCGCCAATTCGCTGCATCCCGGCTTTGTGGTGACGCCGTTGCTTCATGCCGGGTTCCAGCGCTGGGTGGACAAGGGCTTTGCCGAAAAGCCCGATGACCTGGTCGCGATGGTTGCGGCGCAAACCCCGATCAACCGGCTGGCGGAACCGCACGAACTGGCGAGCGGCGCGTTCTTCCTCGCCAGCGAGGACAGCGCCTATATGACCGGGGCCGAACTGGTGATGGATGGCGGCTGGACCGCACAGTGAGGATTTTGAAACGATGAGCATCTCCCTACCCGACTGTATCACTGTCATCACCGGTGCCGCTGGCGGCATTGGCCGCGAAGTGTGCAAATCCCTGAAAGCGGCGGGCGCGACCGTGATAGCCACTGATCTTGCGGCGGACGCGCCTGGCATCGCCGCTGACCATTATCTTCAGCATGACGTGACCAGCGAGGCGGACTGGCGCAAGGTTAAGTCGCTGGTCGCCAAGGATTATGGCCGGCTTGACGCGCTGGTCAACACCGCCGCCATCTCGATTGTCGGCAAGATCGAAGAGACGCCGATCGGCGAATGGCGCCGCGTCAATGCGGTCAATGTGGACAGCATCATCATCGGCAGTCAGGTGCTGCTGCCCCTGCTCAAGGAAGGTGGCAAGGCGCGCAAGGGCGGCGCGAGCATCGTCAATTTCTCTTCCGTGGGCGGGCAGCGCGGTTCGGCGTTCAATGCCGCCTATTGCACCAGCAAGGGCGCGGTGAAGCTGCTCACCAAATCGATGGGGGCCGAATTTGCGGCGCTGGGCTATAATATCCGCGCCAATTCGGTGCACCCCGGCGGGATTGAAACCAACATGCTTTACTCGATTTTCGAGCGTTATGTTGAACTCGGCGCGGGTGAGAGCGTCGAGGCTATCGTGGCGGGCATGAACATCCGCCACCCGATTGGGCGCTTGGGCAGGCCCGATGAACTGGGCGGCGGCGTTGTGTTTCTGTGCTCGGAAGATGCGAGCTTCGTGACGTGCAGCGAGCTTAATATCGACGGCGGCTTTACGGCGATCTGAAGGGGTGGACATGGCGGGCGCACCTCATTTGCAGGAATTTGTCGCGCGCGGGGTGTATGCCGACCTGACGATTGCGGAGCGCGCGATTGCGTTGGCAGAGGCGGACCCGAATGCGCCTTTGTTCCTCAATGTCGATGGCGATACCAGCCGCGCGACGTTGCTGGCGGATGCGGAGGCGCTGAGCGCGGCGCTCCATGATCTGGGCCTGCGCATAGGCGATGTGATCAGCTTCCAGACCCCGAACTGGCTGGAGGCAGCGGCGATCAACCTTGCCGCCGCGCTCTCCGGGCTGATCGTCAACCCGATCGTGCCGATTTACCGTGATGCCGAAGTGCGCCAGATGCTTGCCGATTGCCGCGCCAAGGCGTTCTTTGTCGCCAGCAGCTTTCGCAAGTTTGATTATGCGGCAATGGCCGCACGGCTCGCGCCCGATCTGCCCGATCTCAAGCATATCATCGTGGTGCGGGGCGCGCATGAAGGCGCGCACAGTTACGACACCCTGATCGCTTCCGCGCGTGGCAAGGCGTTCGCCCGGCCCAAGGTCGATCAGCACGCCGTCAAGCTGCTCCTCTACACCTCGGGCACCACCGGCAAGCCCAAGGCAGTGCTCCACAACCACAATACGCTCGACTTTGTCATGCACCGCTCGGGCGCGCATTGGGGAATTGCGCCAGGTGACGCGATGATCATGCCGTCGCCGGTCACGCATATCAGCGGCTATTCCAACGGGCTGGAAGCGCCGTTCATCCTCGAAACCCGCACGGTGCTGATGGAAAGCTGGAACGCCGAGGAGGCGGTGCGGCTGATTGAGGCGCATGATGTAGTTGGCACCGTGGCGGCGACGCCATTCCTCACCGAGCTGAGTCAGGTGGCGCGTGCACAGGGCAAGGAGCTGCCGAACCTGCGCTTCTTTGCCTGCGGTGGCGCGGCGGTGCCTCCCGATGTCATCCCCGATGCCAATGCAGCGTTCGCTCGATGCCATGCCTTCCGCGTGTTTGGGGCCTCCGAGGTGCCGCTCGTCACCTATGGCTGGCCCGGGGCAGCGGATGCACATCTGGCGGCCACCACCGATGGCCAGATTATCGATTATGATGTGCGCATCGTCGATGAGGCGGGCACGCCCGTGCCGCCGGGTGCCGATGGCGAGATTCTGGCGCGCGGCCCGGCCATGTTCATGGGCTATGCGGATGCGGCGCAGACGGCCGAGGCGATCACACCGGACGGATATTTCCACACCGGCGACATTGGCTGTGTATCTGCTGACGGCGCTCTGACCATCAACGGGCGCAAGAAAGACCTGATCATTCGCGGCGGTGAGAATATCAGCGCCAAGGAGATCGA
>JAGWQR010000045.1 GCA_028869975.1 Alphaproteobacteria bacterium
CGGTCAAGGTCTCCCGCTCACAGAGGGCTTGCGCGATCGCCTCAAGTTCTGGCCGTCGGGCTTCGAGGATCACCCTTGCACGGCGCTTCGCATCCTCGACGATGCGCTTCACCTCGGCATCGACAATACGCGCAGTCTCGCCGGTCGGTTGAACGCCGTCCTCGGCGTCGGTATAGGCGAGCGGCCCAAGGGCGTCACTCATACCCCACTCGAGCACCATCCGCCGGGCGATCCGCGTTGCTTGCTTGATGTCGGTTGCGGCGCCTGTGGTCGTGCCGCCAGGTCCCATGATCATCTCCTCGGCGGCGCGGCCACCCATCGCGACGGCAAGATCGGCTTCGAGCTTGTCGCGCGTCAAGCACGCTTGGTCATCTTCCGGCAACCGCACGACCATACCGAGAGCGTTCCCGCGCGGCATGATGGTAGCCTTGTGGATCGGATCGGAGGCAGGCGAGTGAATCGCCACGAGCGCGTGTCCTGCCTCATGATAGGCGGTGACGCGGCGCGCCGTCTCGGAGAGCGTTAGCGAAGGTCGCTCGCTCCCCATCAGCACCTTATCCTTGGCGGTCTCGAAGCAAGCCATGGTGATCGATAGAAACCTCCGACCTGAGGCGAGTAGTGCTGCCTCATTGGCAAGGTTCGCAAGCTGAGCGCCGGAGAAACCGGGCGTGCCGCGCGCGATCACGTTCAGGTCCACAGCGTCGTCGAGGCGAAGCTTCCTCGTATGGACCTGAAGGATCTTTCGCCTACCGTTGATATCGGGCAGCGCCACCGCCACGTGCCGATCGAAGCGACCAGGCCGCAGCAGCGCAGGGTCCAGCAACTCGGGCCGGTTGGTGGCGGCAATAATGATGACGCCGATGGTGGGCTCGAACCCATCCATCTCGACGAGGAGCTGGTTCAGCGTCTGTTCGCGCTCGTCATTGCCATTGCCGAGGCCGGCACCGCGATGGCGGCCAACGGCATCAATTTCATCGATGAACACGATACATGGTGCAGACTTCTTCGCTTGCTCGAACATGTCGCGCACACGCGACGCGCCGACCCCGACAAACATTTCGACAAAATCGGAGCCCGAGATCGAAAAGAAGGGCACTTTCGCTTCACCGGCAATCGCGCGCGCCAACAGGGTTTTGCCCGTACCCGGAGAACCGACTAGCAATGCACCCTTCGGAATTTTGCCGCCCAGCCGCGCGAATTTGGTCGGATCTCTCAGAAATTCGACGATTTCCTGCAATTCATCACGGGCTTCGTCGATTCCTGCAACATCATCAAATGTGACACGACCCTTGGATTCGCTGAGCAGCTTGGCGCGGCTACGGCCAAAACCCATGGCGCCGCCCCCAGCATTTTTCTGCAACTGGCGCACGACATAAAATCCGATCACAAACAGGAGCAGGAATGGCCCGAAATTGAGTAACAAAGCCAGAAAAACGTTGTTCTGATTATCCGATGCTACCGAAAAATGAACACCGCCGCTGCGCAGTTCATCGGTAAGCCGCGAATCGCCCTGAATGATATTGACCCTGTATTTTTTGCCTCCAACATCATCGGCGATAAGATACGTATCCGAAAGTTCTGCATCACGTATTCTGTGCGCAGCCACCTGATCAAGAAAATCTGAATAGCCCATAGCTTCGGTTTTCCCGCCCCGCGACAGGCCAATATTATGGTCAAACAGGTAGAGGGAAGTTGCCAGCAGGGCGATAACCGCAACCCATATGCCAAGGCTGCGTGTCCAGTTATTGTTGGGCGATGGCGGCTGTGAGCCGCCAGTGGGTTCATCACTCATTTATATGCCTTTCCTGTGCCTCTAAAATAGGCGCTGATCCATGAATAACAATGGTGTGTGTGACGCAGTGATCATTTTTTCCGGCGCGGTGTGGCACGCGCGAAACGCCATACATCACCACCGACTGCCCGCACACGTCCCAGGTTTCGCGTTTCGCCGCGCTGAAGTGCGGCTATCAAAGTCACCATTGCGCCTCCGCGTGGGGCAGAATCAGAATCGACGGCGCACAGGGCGCGCAATACAAGCCTCTGCAAAAGCGCCGCCGGCAACCCGGCAGGCGACAGCGAGGCAGTCTCATCCTCATAGCGCAATCTATCCTGCAAGAGCAGATTTGCCGTCCACTCCAGCGCTATATCCGCATCTGCGAGCCAGTGCGCGCTTTGTGCCATGGCCGGCGCATTGATCCAGTCCGCATGTGCAAGATGTCCACGGATACGTGCCCTGTCGAAATGTGGGTCGGCATTGCTGGGATCATCGACTGGTGCAATCCCTGAACGCTCAACAATGTCTCGCAATTCGGCCCGGCGCCAGCCAAGCAGCGGGCGAATTACTGTGTTGTTGCGTGCCCGTATGCCTGCCAGACCTGACACGCCACTGCCTCTGTTCAGGCGCATCATCAGTGTTTCCACCTGATCGTCGATATGATGTGCCGTTAGAATATATGAGAGATTCTGTGCCACGCGCCAGTTCTCAAGCGCCGCATAACGGGCTTTGCGGGCCTGCATCTGGAGCGAGCCTGTAATGGGTGCGGGCGGCGTCAGGATGAAATGCGCCATGTTCAACGCGGCACTCACCTGCCCGACATATGTGGCTTCTTGACGCGCTTCGGGGCGCAGGCCATGATCGACTGTCGCGACCATGGCGGCGCTGGCGCCATAGGCCGCATGCGCGAGCAATAGCATGGCAAGGCTGTCCGGGCCTCCAGAAACTGCCAGTCCCAGCCTGACATCACCCCCGGCTAGACGCTCGACATCGTTCCGGAATCTGCTGATTTCGTCTGGGTTCAACCCGTCGGGCATTGCGCTTTTTTGCGTCCCTGTTCAACGCGCAGGATAATATCATGTGCGGCGCGCGATCCATAGACATCATCAAATTCGTGGTAAACCCGACAGGCTTTAGCGGGGCTTCCTGCACGGATCAGTGCAAACCCGGCCCAGCTCAAGCTTTCAGCAGCGCGCTCTCCCTTCGGCATCGTCGTATAATTTTCGACAAATGCTTTCGCTGCATTGGGATACTTTCCTTCCTCAAAATAGGCGCGGCCAAGCAAATTTTGTGCATAGGAATAACGCTTTGTGTGCGGATATGCTGCAATAAATTCATCCAGCTTTGCCTCTGATTCCGGGTACAGCTTTGCTTCAAACAGCCGGAAAGCATAGGTATAATTATCCTCCATAGCATTTCCTGTGTCCGGAACCGGTATGGCAGCTACTTGCTGTTCCCGCTTTTTATTTTCTTTTATCCCGGCCTTTGTATCATTACCCGGCAATGCAGCGCTGGTGTGTTCCACCGGATGATGCGTCGATCTGGAAACAGCCGGCGGCGCCGTTTCTGGCCTGGTTTCCCCCTGTGGGCTAGCCGCCGTGGAGGGTGCAGCTTCCAACTGTTTGATTCGCTTTTCGAGCAACGTCTGCGATTGCTCAAGTTTGTGCAACCGCACATTATATTGCTCCGCCTGCCCGGTGAGCGTTTTGACCTGCTGTTCGAGCAGGTCCAGCCGCTGTGTCACGTCGGTTATCGGCGCGCTGGCGGCGCTTCCAATCGTGGTTTGTCCTGAATTATCGGACGTGACCTCGGGCTGCGCAGGCGTGCCGTCCGGAAACACTTTGCGCTGGACTGCATGCATTTCACCTTCCAGCCGATCCAGACGCAAACTCGTTGAATCGGTTTGTGCGAAGAGCGCGCACGGCAGAGCGCATGTCACGAGAAAGCCGTAAATTTTGATGTGATTCATAAGCCCCAGTCCTCAATGTGTAACGATAGTCGATGGGATTGGCGCTGGTTGGGCTGCGCTTACCCGTGCCAGCAGGGCCGATCCGCTAATTTCAACGTTCTTGATGGTGTGTTTCCCATCGCCAAGCTGCGGAACCGCTTTTCCGCCCACAGTGATGCTCAACGCATCAGCGGCACCCGTCCTGATCTGCGGATGGTTTGCATCCGCAGGGACAGTGTATGATTCCGTTGCCTTCATTTCCTTCTCAAGCAGCACCTTGTCATTTGCGTCGTAGATACGCACCCATGCAGGTTTTGTTGCCGTCAAGACCACGATATTGGAGGATTGTGCCTCTGGTACTGCATTCGGCGCCGTCTGCGCGGGTTGCGGCGCGACAGGAGATGGCTGGGGCGCGGTATCTCCCCCTGTCGTATCGGCCAATGTTTCCGATGCCACGATTGCATTGCGCGCTGCATAATGC
>JAGWQR010000046.1 GCA_028869975.1 Alphaproteobacteria bacterium
AGCAGCGCAGCGCTGGTGACATTGCCACTCGAATCTACCTCAAGCACACAAGACATTTCGCCGGTGGGATGCTCGACCGAGAGAGTTTTGCGCGCGCCCTCCGGAACCACCGCGACATCGGCAGCGGTTGCGCCGGGAATCAGGCACGCGGTAGCCACGCTCACTGCGCCGAGCACGCCGATGGTCGCATGGGCACGGTGCGGAATGAAGCTGCGCACCGTCACTGCGCCGCCATGCTTCGGCGGGGCGACAAGCATCATCTTCGGCACCGATTTCTCGCGCACATCGCCAAGATTCATGCGCTCACCCACCGCCAGCCGGATTGCTTCAATCCGCTCTTTAAGCTCGGTGTCGGCGTCGAGCGTCTCGCGATCCTCATACCCCGTAATGCCAACGTCCGCCGCCTTCATTACCACGCACGGCATGCCGTTATCGATCAGGGTAACGGACACGCCGTTGACCATATCGACTCCGTTGCCCGTCGGCAGCAGCGCGCCGCAGCTTGACCCCGCCGTATCGCGGAACTCCAGCGGGATCGGTGCTGCGGTCCCCGGCACACCATCGATCCGCGCGTCGCCGGCATACGTCACCACCCCGCCCGGCGTCTGCACCGTCGCCATGGCAATCTGCCCAGTATTTTCCATGAAGATGGTGACCTGGGTCTCATCGCCGCTTGCCACCACCAGCCCGCGCTCGATCGCGAACGGGCCTATGCCTGCAAGAATATTGCCGCAATTCTGCGCGTCGGTCACGATGGCCTGATCAACAAACACTTGCAGAAACAGGTAATCGACATCAACGCCGGGCCGTGTGGATTTATTGACCACGGCGACCTTGGAGGTGAGCGGATCAGCCCCGCCCATGCCGTCAATCTGGCGCGGATCGGGTGAGCCCATAGCGCGCAGCAGGAAGGCATCGCGCTGGGCTGTATCGGCGGGCATATCTCCTTTTAGGAAATAACCGCCCTTCGACGTGCCCCCGCGCATCCATATGCAGCGAACGCCGCGCGCACCGGCATCAGACATATTTCAGACCCATCTCGGCCAGTTTCTCTCGCATTTTATACATATCGAGCCCGAGTTCACCCGCAGCCAGCCGTTTGCGCTTGTCGGCTTCGTTCGCCTCACGCGCCTGCGCCTTGGCGAGCACGTCCACAGCATTGGCGCGTGGCACCACGACGACGCCATCGTCATCCGCGACAACCACATCGCCCGCGTTCACATGCGCGCCCGCGCACACCACCGGCACATTGACCGAACCAAGCGATGCCTTGATCGTCCCTTGCGCCGACACCGCTTTCGACCAGACCGGAAAGCCCATCTCGGTCAGATCACGCACATCGCGCACCCCGGCGTTGATGATCAGGCCCCGGCAGCCGCGCGCCTGCGCTGAAGTGGCGAGCAGATCGCCGAAATAACCATCCTCACAGGGCGAAGTCGGGGCAATTACGAGGATGTCGGACGGTTTGAGCTGCTCGATCGCGACATGCACCATCCAGTTGTCCCCCGGCGGCGCGCTGATCGTCACCGCGCTCCCCGCAATCCGCGCGCCCGCATAGATAGGGCGCATATAAGCGCCCATCAGCCCGGTGCGCCCCTGTGCCTCATGCACGGTGGAGACGCCGCAATGCGCCAGACCATTGATCACACTATTATCGGCGCGCTCAATCTGCTGAACAACCACACCCGACATGATGTTCTCCTCAACTTAATTCGCCACTTCGCGCAGCATGGCGCGACACGTACTTCCCGCCAAGTGCGAAGTCTGTTCAAATCATAAGATTATGCTAATTCTGTCACCATGAACATCTGGTCATTCAATTTGCGGCATCTGCATGCGGCGGCTGAAGTCGCACTTCAGGGCAGCATCAATGCGGCGGCGCGCAGCGTCAACCTTACTCAGCCCGCCATTACGCAGGCTCTAGCCAAGCTTGAACGACAGATCGGCTATCCTCTGTTTGAACGGCGCGCTGATGGCATGACGCCAACCCCGCATATGCTGATGCTGGCACCGCGCATAGAGGCGGCGCTGGCGTATATCGCGTCCCCTCAGGTTACCACAACCCAGATGCGCGCGTTACTGGCCGTGGCGAGCGCGGGAAGTTATGTGGGCGCCAGCCAGCTTATCGGGTTAAGTGAACCTTCGCTCCACCGTGCTATCAAGGACCTGGCGCTAGCGCTCAGGGTAGGGCTGGTGGAACGACGCGGGCGCGGGATCATGCTCACCCCGGTCGGACTGCGCGTGGTGCGCAGTTTTCGGCTTGCGCGGGCAGAACTTCAGGCCGGCTGTGACGAACTGGACCAGTTCGCCGGGCACGAGGTCGGGCGAATCGTGATCGGCGCAATGCCTCTGTCACGCGCAAGACTGGTGCCCGCTGCGCTGCTTTCCTTCCACATGATGCACCCTGATACGGTGGTGGAAGTTATCGAAGGCGCCTATGCCGATCTGATTGAGCCTCTGCGTGATGGCGAAATCGATATGATAGTGGGTGCGATGCGCGCGGTCTTGCCCGGAGATGATATAGTGCAGCATCCGCTTTTTGTAGATCGGCCGGTGATCGTGGGCCGCAGGGGACATCCGCTTGCAGCGACTAATCCCGGCCTGGATGAAATGCGTAAATTCAACTGGTGCCTTGCTCCGGAAGGGACACCCTTGCGTACCCACTGGACGCAGATGTTTGCGGATCAGGAAGGCCCGAAGCCTATGGTTCCGGTTGAAAGCGGTTCCGTCATGGTGCTGCGCCAGCTCTTGCTGGGCAGCGATTTTTTGACTGTTCTCTCGCCTGATCAGGTGGCGATGGAATTACGGGCGGGACTGCTGGTCAAGATTAGCGATGTGACCGACACATTCAGCCGGACGATTGCCGTTTCGACCCGTATCGACTGGCGTCCGACACCGATGCAGCGAAAGCTGTTCGATGCACTCATCACGACAGCACACTTGTCCAAAACTTATAGCGAACAATCCAATCCGATTGGCGGCCGAGCCTGATTTGGCGCTAAGGCAACCACTATGAAGAGAGCCCAGCCCGCTTTACCTGCGTCGGTGCAAATGCCCGAAACAGTAGTGCTGATCGGGTTTGGCGAAGCGGGATCGACCTTTGCACACGCAGCGCTGTGGGGTGAAAAGGCACGGGTCTATGATCTGCTTTCAGCGCGCAGCCGGGTGGCGACACTGGTGGCGGCAGTGGAGGGTGCGGACATCATTCTCTCGCTGGTCACCGCCGATCAGACGCTCATTGCTGCGCGGGATGCTGCGCAACATATTGCCAAAAATGCTCTGTTCTGCGACATGAATTCGGTTGCGCCGGGCACCAAGCGCGCGGCGGCGGAAGCGGTCGAGACGGCGGGAGGTCGCTATGTTGATGTCGCTGTGATGGCTCCGGTCAATCCGGCGAAACTGGACGTGCCGCTACTGGTCTCCGGCCCCCATGC
>JAGWQR010000047.1 GCA_028869975.1 Alphaproteobacteria bacterium
AACGTTATGAGGCGGTTGCGCTGACCGGCAATGTCCGCTTTGTCGGCAATGTCTGTGTGGGCCGGGATGTCCGCATTCCGGAATTGCAGGATTTGTATGACGCGGTGGTGCTCGCCACCGGTGCGCCGCATGATCGCAAGCTCGATATTCCCGGGGCCGATCTGCCAGGCGTAGTGGGTTCGGCGGCGTTTGTCGGCTGGTATAACGGCCATCCCGATTATGCTGCGCTCACCCCCCCGCTCGATAGCCCTGGCGCGGTGGTGATTGGCAATGGCAATGTCGCGCTCGATGTGGCGCGGATTCTGGCGAAATCACGCGATGAATTCGCCGGATCGGACATTGTGGGCCATGCGTTGAACGCACTTGAAGCCAGCGCCATCCGCCGCATCACCATCCTCGGGCGGCGTGGCCCGCACCAGATTGCGATGACCCCCAAGGAGCTGGGCGAGCTGGCGCATCTGGCGCGCGCTACCCCGCATATCGACATGGCAGATTTCCCACCCTCTGACGACGACGCGCTGCTTGAGCCGGGGATGCGCAAATCGGTGACGCATTTGCGCGCGTTTGAAGCACTAGGTGCCGACGCGCCCAGGCCGATCAGTATCGATTTCGACTTTTTCGCCATGCCGGTTGCGCTAGAGGGCGACGGGCGGCTCGAACGGATCGTTATCGAGCGCACAATGCTCGACGACCAGCTACGTTCGGTTGGCACCGGCGAACGCTATGTCATTCCGTGCGGACTGGCTGTTGCATGCATCGGTTACCAGACGCCGCCGATCGAATGCGTGCCCTATGAGCATGGCCGGGGCCGCTTTGCCAACGAGAATGGCCGCATTCTCCCCGGTCTCTATTGCGTGGGCTGGGCGCGACGCGGGCCTTCGGGTACGATCGGCACCAACCGGCCCGACGGCTATCAGGCCGCCGAGCAGATCGCCGCCGATCTGGGGGACGGCAATGGTAAACCGGGCGGCGCGGCGCTCGATGCACTACTGACGGCGCGCGGGGTAGATGTTGTCAGCTTCACCGACTGGCAACGTATCGAGGCCGCCGAAGCGGCACGCGCCCGCACTGGCGCGCCACGCGAAAAGTTCGTCGATGTGGGGGATATGTTGCGGGCAAGGGGGTGAGGGGTGTAATCCCCCTGTCCTACACATTTTCTATTCGGTTACACAACGCGCATGTTATTCGTATCCAGGCATGCTCAATCGGCGCACAACTTGGCATCTCTTCCAGGCGCAGAGGCTCGTCGGGGAGGCGCTACCCCTTGACTGTCGTGTCACTTTTGTCACTTCAGGGTTGCTGCGGGGTTTAGCAGGCCGTGTTTGGTGCCGCGCCCCTCACTCTGTTACCGGCACGCCGGGCAGGTGTTTGGCGGTGCGGATGGTGAGCGAGGTTTTGACATGGCTCACATGCGGCGCGGTGGTCAGGTGCGTGGTCAGGAAAGCCTGAAAACTCTCCAGATCGCGCGCCACGACCTTCAGGATGAAGTCGATTTCACCGTTGAGCATATGGCATTCACGCACCGGTTCGAGCGCGGCAACATGCGCCTCGAACGCGCGCAGATCGACCTCGGCCTGACTGGTGAGCGAGACCATGACAAACACCATGATCTTGTAGCCGAGCAGGCTGGCGTCAAGTTCGGCATGATAACCGGTGATGACGCCACCTTCCTCAAGATTGCGCACGCGGCGCAGGCAGGGCGGCGCGGTGAGGCCCACCGCCTCGGCAAGCGCAACATTGGTGATGTCGCCGCGCTCCTGCACCAGCGCGAGAATTTTGCGATCAATCAAGTCGAGCGAGATACTGGGCATGGCTGAAACTTTCCCCGATAAATTTTGACATACCGTATAATATAATTTCAGATAATGCAAATCCTGTTACGCAAGAAACTGTCCCAAACTGCGACAGAAGCATGGCGGGGGTTTCGGGCCGGCCCATGTGTCGCTAAGCTGAAATTAGGCATGATATGGCGGAAGGGAGCAGCATTGCGCTTTGATGATACAGTCGGCACGGTAATGGCGCTTCCGCGCACAACTCCGGCTGCCCGGCAGATTGTCTGGCGACAGTTGATAGACCTGCTGGCACAGGACCGGGTGGGCGCGTCACCGGGATCGGATAAGGCGTTGCGCTGGTTGAGCCAGCATCGCGCTGATATTGCACCAGCCGTGCGCGCGTCGGTGGCGCGGGGGATTGCGCCGCGCGTATCATCGCGTGCACTGGTTGCATATTTCGCTGCTGATGACATAGCGGTTGGCGCTCCTGTGCTGGCGCAGGCGCGCTTGTCCGATACAGATTGGGTGGCGCTGCTTCCAGGGCTCCCTGTTGCAGCGCGGGCCGTGGTGCGCGAGCGGCGTGATCTGAGTCCGGAAGTGCGCCAGCAACTTGCCAGCTTCGGAGCGGCTGATTATGTGCTGGAGCAATCAAAACCGGGTGCGGATCAGTCGGCGCTGCCTGGGCCAACGCCGATTGCCGAAGTCGTAGCGCGCATCGAAGCGTTCAGGGCACGGCGCGAAGCACAGTCAGAAGCGGCCATGCTGAAAAGGGCATCGCTCGAGCCCGCGTCGCATTTTCAATACCAGACCGATGCTGAAGGTGTCATATGCGACGTAAATGGTGTGCCGCCGCACAGCCTGATCGGCCTGTCGATCGCGCAGCCCGCGCAGGACTGGCTCTGCGGCGTTGACGGCCATGCAGCAGGCGCATTTTTGCGCCGCAGGATGTTTGCGGATGCACGCATGACCGTTGCCGGAAAGGGCGTGGTTGCGGGTGAGTGGCTCATCACCGGCACCCCGTTATTTGACGAGGGTAGTGGACAATTCCTCGGCTATCGTGGCTCTGCTCGTCGTCCATTGCGTCATGAGCGGGCGCGAAGCGAAGGGGAAGGGGCATTGCCCGCCGAAACGGGTATCCGAGAACTCATCCACGAATTGCGTACGCCGCTCACCGCTGTCATCGGTTTTGCCGAAATGATCGCTCAACAAATGGTGGGGCCGGTCGATGCAGCATACCGCGCACACGCCAGGGCTATTCATTCAAATGGGGAGACATTGCTGCACCATATCGATGCGTTGCGCGAAGCCCATATTCTGGCGCAAAAGAATTCAGTAGTAACCAGTTTTGATATGGCGGCGTTGCTTACCAAAGTCAGTCACCGTTTTGTTGCAGATACCGACGCACGCAAGCTCAGGCTGGTGATCGAAAGTAATGCCGGTGCGACGCTGGTGCTTTGCAATCGTGAAGCTTGCGAGCATTTGGTGGATAGGCTGATCGCTTATCTCATTGCGAGTGCACTGCCGGAAACCGAGGTACGTCTGTTTCTACAGCAACGAGAGGCGAAAATTATTCTTATTGCGGAACGTCAGGTTTCCTCGATGAGTGAAGCTGAGCCTAGTGATGCGGGCCCATTTGCGTTAAGGCTACTGGCGCTTGCTGCACAGGCTGCTCGAGTCGGATTTGAAAATCAATTATGGCAATTGCACATTATTCTACACGCTGCTCCAGCTGAACAGGATTTTACGCCAGTTGTGACGCCACTCGGCAACGACCAGCGTTCTTGAATCAGGACGTCTTGTTTCGATCAGGCCTTGCCGTTAAAGGCTGCCAGACCTGCCATGGGGGCCTGTAGCTCAACGGTAGAGCCGGCCGCTCATAACGGCTTGGTTGGGGGTTCGAATCCCTCCGGGCCCACCAGCATTTTCAATTAAATGACTGGTATTATTGAATAAAAATTCATAATATATTTTCCCGTCCCACATTTAGTCCCACATTATTTGGGGGATGTGACGGCATAATTTGCGACGAGTTGAGAGCGAGCGAGACAATCGCTGCAATCAAATTAGGTCTGATTGCTAAAGCCAACCGGATCGGCGACCCATCGGTTGATTTCGGATTCGCGCCAGCCCGCACCACTGATGCTGATTTTAACCTGGCGCGGGAACGTGCCTTCGCCGATCTTGCGATAGAGCGTCGAGCGGCTCAGGCCCGTGCGGTTGAGGACAGTTTTGATCCGGACGATGCGGTCAGGGTTTGGGGGCATTATCTTCTTCCTTTTGACGGTGTTGCATGACTGGCAAAAGCAGAGTTGGCGGCATTTTTCGCCAGCGCAAGACCCTCGGACACACCTTGCATCAAGCACACACCATCCCGCGCTACAAAGGCAGAATGAGAGCGAAATGGCAGCGATAATTCCATATTTTTCATTGCTATTGAATGCGAGTCATTGGCTTTTTGTGCCTCTCATTGCTTCGAGTCGCTTGAGACTTGTGTGCATTTTAATCGCGATCAAGCGCTATTTTCATTTGTCGTAGTGTGGCGTGCAAAGACTTGCAGGGGCGTAGTTTGTTGATCGCGCCTGAGGTGGCGCGGGACGTTGAGGACGCACACTGACCGCGTAAATGCGAATCGGAGAGCGGCTGAGTCGTGATGCCCCGCAGGCACACTTGCGTCGCTCATGACCGGACTTCCGCTGGCACATGGCCGCCATGCGGGGCATCCGGCTGGCTTCGCGCTATGCAAGGGTGCCGTTATATGTTGCACCCAACACCATCAAGCCGGGCAATCCAACATCCATTGCACACCAAATTTATCGGTGAGTTTCCCATAATAGTCGCCCCACGGCTGAATGCCGATTGGCGTTGTTACGGTGCCACCTTCAGCGAGGCGATTGAAGAGGGCCAAAGTTTGTTCGCGGTCGTCTGTCCAGAGAATATGCGCTGATCCGCGCATTGGCTCTGCATCATCATTGTCAGAAGCGTAGAACAATATGCCCAGCCCCTCAAACTTTGCGTGCATGATCTTGCCGCGCATCGCTTCGTTCAGCACCGGCATGTTGCCATCACCAAAGCGCTTCACTTCGACAATTTCCCCAAGGCCGCACTGAGTATAAAATGCGAGCGCCTGTTCACAGACTGTCGTGAAAAACAAATAATTTGCAAGCTGCACGGCGGTTCTCCTTTTATGGCCTCATAGGTGATTTTACACTAAATCCAATGTGCATTCAGCTTGAGACGTTTTGAGCTTCCTCCTCGAACGCCCGATTGCCACGCCGCCGCCAGAGGGTGAGCGCCTCGATCCGTTCGTCGCCTTGGAGCTTGGCGGCGACGGCGAGGAAGGCACCAAACAGAACGGCGCGATCATCATCGGTGAGATCAACGAGACCAGCCTTTTGCACCAGCCCGCCGAGTTCGATCAGGTGGCGCGTGCGTTCACGACGCTGCACCATCCATTCTGGTGTTTCGGTGGAGCGCCGACGAGAGGCCGCGCGGCGCCGACTGTTCTCAACGCGGTGTGTCATGGCTTTGGTTCGCTGGATCGCCCGCAGCGTTTGCTTGAGTGCCGCGATCAATT
>JAGWQR010000048.1 GCA_028869975.1 Alphaproteobacteria bacterium
GGCCGCGTCCTCGGCGCTGCCGCGCTTCCACGGCCGCTGTTCCTTGGCCGCGCCGCCGCCCGCTTCCGGCGCCGCGCCGAACCCGCCGGCGATCACCGAGATGAAGCTGCGGTTCATCGCCTTGCACATGATGTAGCTCAGGATCGCGCCCGACGAGCCGACCAGCGCGCCCGTAATAATCATCGCGGTGTTTTGCAGCGTGAAGCCCATCGCCGCCGCCGCCCAGCCCGAATATGAGTTGAGCATCGAGACGACCACCGGCATGTCCGCGCCACCAATCGGGATGATGAGCAGGAAGCCGATGAGGAAGGCGAGCGCGGTGATCGCGGCGAAGGCCCACAGCACATCATTGGTGAAAAAATACCCTATCAGCCCGAGGATAAGCGCGAGCGTGCCAAGGTTGATGACGTGGCGCGCGGGCAGCAATATCGGCTTGCCCGACATATTACCATTGAGCTTGAGGAAGGCAATCACCGAGCCGGAGAAGGTGATGGCACCAATCGCGACGCCCAGCCCCATTTCGATGCGCGAGACGGCGTGGATGTGCCCGGCCTCGGCTATGCCGAACGCTAGCGGGTTGAGGAACGCCGCCCAGGCCACCAGCACCGCCGCCATGCCGACCAGCGAGTGAAACGCTGCGACGAGCTGCGGCATATCGGTCATCTTGATCCGCCGCGCGGTGATGATGCCGATGGCCGCCCCGATGGTGATGGCGGCGAGGATTTCGATTATGTTGATACCGTCTATATGAGACTCTAACGCCGACAATCCTATAAACGTCGTTGGTGCCAACGGCGTCATAGGAACATGCGTCACCAAAGTCGTCACCACCGCGATCGCCATCCCGGCCATGCCATAGCGGTTGCCGGTGCGCGATGTGGCGGGCGAACTCAGCCCCCGCAGCGCGAGGATGAAACAGATGCCCGCCACCAGATAGGCGAACAAGGCCCAGGGGTTTTGAACGGCGTGCTCCATTTAGCGCTCTTTCTTCTTGTACATCGCGAGCATCCGCGCGGTGACCGCGAACCCGCCGAAAATGTTGACGCTCGCCAGCGTCACTGCCAGCAAGCCCAGCCATTTCGACACGCCACCGGCCCCAACAGTCGCCGCCGCCGCCGCGATCAGCGCGCCGACGATGATGACCGACGAAATCGCGTTCGTCACCGCCATCAACGGCGTGTGCAGCGCGGGCGTCACCGACCACACCACATAATAACCGACGAAACACGCCAGCACGAAGATGGATAGAATTGAGATGAAGTCCATTATTTTTCAACTCCGAGGGCTATAGGCTTTAACAACCAAACTGCTTCATGCGCGGGTATGGTTCCTCGCAATCCACCTTCGACCGCATTTCTTTCGAGTAAATGCACGTGATACGCCGTTTCATATTGCGACTTGACCTCATTGGCATCGACATTGAATGGGGGGCCTTCCATTGCCGGTTGCTCATATTCAAAGCAAATAAGAAGCTGCGGCGCATTCAGGCTGAGCGCCCTTAAATGAGCAGTATATTGGTTGCGCAAGGGCTGCGGCAAAGCCACAAGCGCAGCACGGTCATAAATCGCGTCAATCGAACCAAGGATCTGCGCTGACAAATCAAATATGTTGCCTACATATATGACTAAACTTTCAGCCTTATATATTTTCAACTGACCGGTATGTTCAATGATGGGTTCAATGCCGAGTTCATCAAATAGTTGGGTTATAGCCGTTTCACTGAGCTCTGCCCCCGCAACTTCATAACCATTCTTCAAAAACCAGCCAATATCTTCAGATTTACCACATAATGGCACAAAAAGTCGGGCAGATTTTTTCAGCTTCAAAGCGTCAAAATGGCGAACAAGCATGGGATTCACTTCAGATAGATGAAAGCCAATCTCTAGATTCTGCCATCGACCATGCCAAAATTGCTCATCCATCTATGATGACCCCTTCAACCTCTCATTCACCACTTTGCCGCCCTGGGTCAGGCGGATCGCGTTGCCGATTTCCTCATCTAAAACCGGTCGCCCTGCCTCCTTGTCCCAGAAGGCCGAGAGGAAATTATAGAGGTTGCGCGCGAACAGCGCCGAGGCGTCGGCGGCGAGGCGGCTCGGCACATTGCGGTGTCCGACGATCTTGACGCCATGCCGCTCGACCACCTCACCCGCGACCGCACCCTCGACATTGCCGCCCTGCTCAACCGCGAGATCGACGATCACCGATCCGGGTTTCATGCTGGCGATCTGGGCGTCCGAAATCAGGCGCGGCGCGGGCCGCCCCGGAATGAGAGCGGTGGTGATGACGATGTCCTGCTTGGCGATGTGGCTCGACACAAGCGCGGCCTGCGCGGCCTTGTATTCATCCGACATTTCGGTGGCATAGCCGCCAGTGCCCTCTCCCTCGATACCCTTCACATCCTCAACGAAGATGGCCTTGGCACCGAGCGACTCGATCTGCTCTTTGGTGGCGGAGCGGACATCGGTGGCAGAAACCTGCGCGCCCAGCCGCCGCGCGGTCGCAATCGCCTGCAAGCCCGCAACGCCGACACCCATGACGAAACATTTTGCAGCCGAAACCGTGCCCGCCGCAGTCATCATCATCGGGAAGGCGCGGCCGTATTCTGCCGCCGCATCGAGCACAGCCTTGTAGCCTGACAGGTTCGATTGCGATGACAGGATGTCCATGCTCTGCGCGCGGGTGATGCGCGGCATGAACTCCATCGCCAGCGCCTCAAGGCCGAGTTTCGCATACTCGTCAACGCGCGCACGCCCAGTTTCTCCGGCCCCGAACGGATTGAGCCCAGCACACAGCCATGCGCCCGCTTTCACGCCTTTGAGATGGTCGGGCGGCGGCCCCTGCACGCCGAGAATGATGTCGGCATCGCCAAGCGTTGCCTCGCGGTTGCCGATGCTGGCCCCCGCCGTTTCATAGGCCCTGTCCTCGATGCTCGCCAGACGCCCCGCGCCGGATTCAACCCAGACCGACGCACCGAGTGCGATGAACTTCTTCACCGTTTCCGGCGTGGCGGCGACGCGGCGCTCACCAGCCGCTGATTCGCTTAGGACCGCGATTTTCACGGCGGATTAGTGCGAGATCAGAAAAACAACGATCGCCGCGATGATGGCCACGCCAATCGCCCCGCGAAACATGAGCTTGTTGAACGCATGATAGGTATCCATCGCGCGCGTCATCTGCGCATCATTATCCGTGCTGCTCGCCATACCGCCTCCTTGATGTGTTGGTCATTGCTTAACCGAGAGTGTGCGCAACCTCAAGCATTACGGATCATATGTGCGATTTAATCGCATCTTTACGGCTGGGCAGTATTATCGGGGAATGCATGATCGGCTCTCTCAATGACCCCCAACGGCACTTACCTCTTTATGCTGACCGGCGCAGACCCGGCACTTGAGGCTGTATTCACAAGGAATGATGCTCTGACAGGATGGCGTTGCCTGACGGTTACAACTGCCGAAGCCGCGCTCGCCGAACTCGGCACACATGATGGACTGGTGCTTGATCTTATTGTGCTGTGCGGCGACAGATTTCTGCCGCTGCTTGCTGAAATCAGGGCGCAGCGTCCTCTGCTGCCTGTCATCATGCAGGCCGATGAAAGGGCTGCAGCGCTGCGCGCACTCCGGCATGGGGCAAACGATGCTGTGCTGGGTCCTCAGTCAACGGCCCACTGGAAGAGACTGATCGCTTCCTACGCGAGAATGCTCGCGCCCGCACCTGAATTACGCCCGCTCAGTCTGCCTCTGCCCATGCCAGAGTCGTTTGATGAAATTGCAGGCTGCAATTCAGGCTTTCGCAGCGCCGTCGCCATTGCCGCGAAGGCCGCGCGCTCACGAATCCCTCTCCTGCTGAGCGGTGAATCCGGAACCGGCA
>JAGWQR010000001.1 GCA_028869975.1 Alphaproteobacteria bacterium
GCCTCCACAGCCGCCTCAACGAGACAATCACGCACGTCACCTCACGGGTGAAGGCGGGCAATCTCTATGTGAACCGCAACATCATCGGCGCGATCGTCGGCGTGCAGCCCTTTGGTGGGCGGGGGCTCTCGGGCACCGGCCCGAAGGCCGGTGGACCGCTCTATCTCGGCCACCTGGTCGGACATGCGCCAAGATTCAGCGCGCGGGCCAATCATCTCGATTCTCCGATCCACGATTTTGCAGATTGGCTGGACGCTTCGGGCGAAGCCGAGAGTGCTGTCGTCGCCAGGCGCTACAGAGACGCCTCGGCGCTCGGCGCGGATATCACACTCCCCGGCCCAGTGGGCGAGCAGAACCTCTATACTCTGCATCCTCGCGGCTCCATCCTGATGGTCGCAGCCACCCGCTCCGGCCTGTTCGAGCAGATGGCGGCGGTCCTCGCGACGGGAAATCGTGGCGTCGTGCAAGGCCAGCCGCTTCCGGCGGGTTTGCCTTCGCACATCGCGGACTGCTTCTCTGCCCAAGGCGCGGCGTCATTCGCCGCTGCCATTGTCGAAGGGGACGAGATCGTGGTGTTCAAGGTTGCCCGATCGATGGCCAAGCTTTCCGGGCCGATCGTGCCGGTCTACGCGGCGCAGGCCGATCATGGGCTAGCCTACCAGTGCGACTGGCTGCTTGAGGAGGTTTCGATCTCGATCAATACGACCGCAGCCGGCGGCAATGCTAGCCTGATGATGATCGGGTAACTGGACTTGTAACGGTTTTGTGCCGGTCACATGTCTAATTATACGACCTTGACTTCGAATGCGAGCGGGCTGATGCTGCCCAGATATGAATGACGCCTGCGGGTATTGTAGAACCCGTTGATGGCAACACCTAGGCGGTGTTTGTTATCTGTCGTCATCTTGTGCTTGCGGGTGCGAACGGGCCTGATACCGTTGATCCTCATCAACCGGCCAATACTGCGTGCGCCAACATCAACGATCAGGCACGAAATGCCTGACTTCTGTATTTAACTTACAAAAATTCTCCGTCTTAGTGCGCCACAATTCGTAACCGAATATTACCGAACCATGACCGAAATTTGGATTTTTGCACTTGCCATCACAGCTAAGTCATTGATTTTATTGGTGACCCCTACGGGAATCGAACCCGTGTTTCAGCCGTGAGAGGGCCGCGTCCTGACCGCTAGACGAAGGGGCCTTGCAAAGCCGCAAGCATGCGCCTCCGCGATAGGGGCGAGGGGGCGCGGGGTCAAGCCACTCCGGGCAAGTCACCCCGACAACGCCATAGAATCAAGCCACCTTGGCCGCGCCGGCCCCGCTCCGCCGCTGCTGCATCTCCCGGTTGAGCATGTCGGCAAGCAGGAAAGCGAGTTCAAGCGATTGCGCAGCGTTGAGACGCGGATCACAATGCGTGTGGTAGCGGTCGGCGAGGTTCTGCTCGCTCACCGCCACCGCACCGCCGGTGCACTCGGTGACATTCTGCCCGGTCATCTCGATATGGATGCCACCGCCATGCACCCCCTCGGCGCGGCACACGGCGAAAAAGCCGCGCACTTCCGCCAGAATGCGCTCGAACGGCCGCGTCTTGTATCCATTGGCCGCTTTGACGACGTTGCCGTGCATCGGGTCGCACGACCAGACCACCGGATGGTCTTCAGCCTTCACAGCGCGCACCAGGGCCGGCATCCCGCCTTCGATCTTGTCATGGCCGTAGCGGGTAATCAGCGTGATCCGCCCGGGTGTGCGCGCCGGGTTGAGCGTATCGAGCAGGCGCAGCAGCGCTTCGGGCTCGAGCGATGGCCCGCATTTCATCCCTAGCGGGTTGAGCACGCCGCGCAGAAATTCGACATGCGCCGAACCCGCAAAGCGCGTGCGGTCGCCGATCCATAGCATATGCGCTGAGGTATCAACCCATTGGCCCGTAAGTGAGTCTTGCCGTGTCAGTGCCTGCTCATAGGGCAGCAGCAGCGCCTCATGGCTGGTATAAAAGCTTGTCGCCTGCAGTTGCGGCACCGATTCGGGGCTGATACCGCACGCGGCCATGAAATCGAGTGCCTCGCCGATCCGCGCGGCAATATCCGCATATTGTTTGCTCCAAGGTGAGCGGCCCATGAAATCGAGCGTCCAGGCATGAACCTGGTGCAGATTGGCATAGCCGCCGCCCGAGAAGGCGCGCAGCAGGTTGAGCGTTGCCGCCGACTGGTTATACGCCTGCACCATGCGCTGCGGGTCCGGCGCACGGCCTTCGGGTGTAAAGGCGATGTCGTTGACATTGTCGCCACGATAGGCGGGCAGCGTGACATCGCCCACAGTCTCCGTATCCGCCGAGCGCGGCTTGGCGAACTGGCCGGCCATCCGCCCAACCTTCACCACCGGCAATTTGGATGCGAATGTCAGCACCACCGCCATTTGCAGCAGCACACGGAAGGTGTCGCGGATATTGTTCGGGTGGAATTCGGCAAAGCTCTCGGCGCAATCGCCGCCTTGGAGCAGGAAAGCCTCGCCAGCCGCCACCCGCGCCAGATCGACTTCAAGCGCGCGCGCTTCCCCGGCAAACACCAGCGGCGGAAAATTGGCTAGAGTCTTTTCGGCCTGTGCCAGTGCTGCGGCATCGGGATAAGTCGGCATCTGGCGCGCTACAGCCTTGCGCCAGTCTTCGGGATTCCACTGTTTTGTCATGCGCGCCCTTTGGGCGAAGGCGCGTCAGGATGCAAGTATAGTAACGATGCTGTCTGCGGCGTCCCCGCGTCCATAGGGAAAAGCGGGTGCGGCTATGCTCGCATGATACGCGTCATCATCAAGCAGACGAATAGCCTCAGCAAAGATCAACGCCGTATCGCTCCCCACCAACCGGACATTGCCGGACGCAAGCAGTTCAGGCCGCTCCGTCTCTTCGCGCAGGCACAGCATCGGCACGCTGAGTGCAGCGCATTCTTCCTGCAACCCGCCTGAGTCTGAAAGCACGAAGCGGGAGGCGTGGACGGACCGCATCATCGCAGGGTAATCGAGCGGTTCGGTAAGCTGCAAGCACGGCAGGTTGGCAAGCTCGGCGCGGATCACATCCCCCACCGCTGGATTGGGATGGACGGGGATCGTCATCCTCACATCGTCCCGCGCCGCGAGCGCC
>JAGWQR010000049.1 GCA_028869975.1 Alphaproteobacteria bacterium
GCAGGAATGGTGCGAAAATCTGGTCAACCGTTTCTGATAGACCTAAGGGCGGGCGATTACCGGTTGGTGCTTGAACCTGAACGCGGTGGTTCGATTGCCCTGTTCGAGTGGCGGGGGCGGGCCATTCTGCGCCCGACCTGCGGGCCGTCGATGCTCGACACGGCTTGTTTTCCGCTCGTGCCCTTCTCCAACCGGATAGCGTCCGGACGCTTCAGTTATGGCGGAATGCCGGTCCGACTAAATCCGAATTTGTCTGGCACAGCGCATCCGCTGCATGGTTATGGATGGCTGTCAGAATGGCAGATTGTCGAAGCCAGTGCGAGCTCGGCACTTCTTGAGCACCGCTATCCTGCTGGCGGCGAATGGCCCTGGCGCTATGTCGCCAGACAGCGTTTTGATCTGGAAGCAACTGGCCTGGTGATGGCACTGAGTATCACAAATCTCGGCGCGTCAGCGATGCCCGCAGGACTTGGTTATCACCCCTATTTTCAACGCTATCCCCAGACCCGCTATTTGGGCAGGCACACTGGAGAATGGCAAAATTCCCAGGATTGCCTGCCTGTGAGGCTCGATGCGCGCGCCGAAGCCATCGACTGGTGGTGTGGGCAGCCTGTCGGGAACCGCATCGTGGATACAGTTTATGGAGGCCGGAGCGGTGCCCTGGCGATCACGCACCCCGATCAAGGCCTGACAATCACGCTGTCGCCTTCAGAAAATCTGCCCTTTACGGTTGTCTACACGCCTGACGGCGAGGATTATTTTTGCGTCGAGCCGGTCAGTCATATCACCAATGCGCACAATCTCGACCGGAAAGATAATGGTCTTGTTGATCTTCTGCCTGGCCAAAGCCTGTGTGTGGAGTGCCATGTGCGGGCCGAAGCGGCTTAGCGTTCAGGCCGGGCAACGCCAAAGCGCAAAAGCATCGGTTCGCGATACGCATCCGGTTCAGTGCCGACAGTGCGCGCTCGCACGCGTACAATGCTTTGAATGAACGACGATGCGCACCCGTCCGAGGTCATCCAACTCTGCGTAGGGGGTGCCAAGCGCCGTGTCGGGCTGCGCCGTTCCGCGCAACGTGACAAAATATGTACCTGGTTTCTGAAAGATGTGGCGCGCGGTAATGTTGATGCTTTGCCTGCCTTGGGGCACCACCGCATGATTGACGAAGGCACCGCTGCCGTCAAAATCCCAGGCCGCTGCCACCACGCGCCCGCCACCGGGGGGGACAGCGATATGGCCGGTGAAAGTGACTGTCATGCCGGGTTGAATATCGGCACGATCCCTGCCGTCCGCCCGGAGTTCCACAACCGGCTGGATCCCGAGCCGCTGAATTGCTGTCTGCGGGACGATGACCTGCCCAGCCTGAATGCGATAGCTGGTGCTCTGCGGCGGTGCGACACCATGCTCCACCCAGGCTGCGAGCAGCCGCAGCGCCTGCTGTAATTCGCCTGTATAGCTGACGGTGCGGGTCGGATCCTCGATCGCGTATTCGTCGCCATGCAGGGCATAATCGGTATAATAAAGGCGAACCTTGTCGCCGGCTTCTGCCCCGTAATTGGCATTGATGCGCTGCCGGTACCAGTCTCCCTGCCAGGGCATCGCTTCACGATCCCATAACGAGGACAGGATGATCATTTTGCCATCAAACCTGCCATTTTCGACCGGGCCGAAGCTGTGGTTCAGAAACAGCGGCCCAAGCAGCATCGGCCGCTGCGGGTAGAGAGGCTTGCCGTCCGGCCCCCGGAACTGGTTCCATTCGGGATAATCAGGCCCCGGCACCTGATGCCAATGATAGGTTTCAAGCGCGAGAAAGCTTGAATTGTCCACCTGTACCGCATCGCCGGGCGCCAGTTTGGCTAGAATGTCGCGATCAACAATGCCGAGGACGACAACATCGCCGTCGATATGCGCGATCGGCAGGC
>JAGWQR010000050.1 GCA_028869975.1 Alphaproteobacteria bacterium
CCATCGCCAATATCAACATTGAAATACATCCAGTAAACTTGGATGTGCCAACAGGAATTATCCGTGGAAAATCAGATAATTACACCTGTTTCTTCAACGAATCTTTTATCAATGAGCTGGCGACTGGTGCTGGTATCGAGCCGCTATCGTTCAGGATGGGGCTGCTCGGGGATCAGCCACGACTGGCGCAATGTCTAACCAAGGCTGGTGCGCTCGCCGGCTGGCAGGGCGGGGCACAGGGCAGTCATCAGGGATTGGCTTGTCATAGCACGGGCCTCGCGATGATTGCTGTGATTGCAGAGGCGCAAATCGATGCGAATGGACAGATTTCAGTGCGAAAATTGAGCGCGGTGGCCGATATTGGTCAGGCGATCAATCCCGATGTCGCGCGACAGCAGATTGAAGGAGGGCTGATGTTTGGACTCGGGCTTGCACTCGGTGTGCCGTCACAGGTGCGCAATGGCTACACTATTCCGCGCAAGCTAGGCCAACTTCACCTGCCGCAGCTACAGAACACGCCAGAAATTGTTGTTGATCTTGTCATCAGTCACGAGAAGAGTGCCGATGCCTGGGATCTTGCGGTGCCGCCTGTTGCTCCGGCCGTTGCTGCCGCATTGTTTGCGGGATCGGGGCGTCGCACCCGCAGCCTGCCGCTTAAAAGCGCTTCCGAATGACACTTCCCTCAAACCATCTCCCCGTTGTGCGGCCCAAAATCGGCGTGCTTCTCGTCAATCTCGGCACGCCAGATGCACCGACACCCGCAGCTGTCCGTCGGTATCTGGGCGAGTTTTTGTCGGACCGGCGGGTAGTGGAAATTGCGCCATTACTGTGGCAACCGATTTTGCGCGGCATCATCTTGCAAACCCGCCCACGCAAATCCGCCCATGCTTATACCCAGATCTGGTGCGAGGAAGGCTCACCACTCGCGGTGATTACGGGAGAACAGGCGGCAGCTTTATCTAATGTAATGAATGAAAAAATCATTATAAAATGGTCAATGCGTTACGGAAATCCATCTATATGTGAAAAACTTAAGCTGTTGCATGAGATGGGTTGCACCCGCATTCTGGTCGCGCCGCTTTATCCGCAATATTGTGCCGCTACTACGGCGAGTGTAATGGATGCTGTTTCTGTGGCGCTCGGCGCCATGCGGTGGCAGCCCGCGATCCGCATCCTGCCGCCCTATTATGATGATCAGACCTATATTGCGGCGCTTGCTGAATCGGTGCGCGCGCACTTCAGAGCGCTTGATTTTCCGCCCGATTTGATACTGGCAAGTTTTCACGGGATGCCTGCACGCACGCTTGCGGCTGGCGATCCCTATCATTGCCATTGCCTCAAAACCGCGAGGCTGCTCTCCGAAGCTCTCAATCGCGAGGTGCGCGTCTCGTTCCAGTCGCGCTTTGGTCGCGACAGGTGGCTGGAGCCAGCCACCGATGCGACGCTGAGTGCACTCCCTGATCAGGGCATCAAAAAAATCGCAGTCATAACGCCCGGTTTTGCTGCCGATTGCCTGGAAACGCTTGAGGAAATCGGGATGCGCGGGCGCGCCACCTTCATGGCGCACGGCGGCACGCATTTCAGCCTGATTCCCTGCCTCAATGCCAGTCCGCCGGGCATGGTGATGCTTCAAAAACTGATGACACGTGAGCTTGCAGGCTGGCTTCCGACCGCCTAGACTGGCCACCTAACAATAAGGAGAGCGCACATGTCCCGAATTGCAATTGTCACCGGTGGAACGCGGGGTATTGGCGCCGCCATCAGCCTGAAGCTCAAGGAAGCAGGTATGACGGTGGTCGCAAATTATGCCGGCAATGATGAGGCTGCGCAAAGGTTTAGTGCCGCACACGGGATCAAGGCGTGTAAATGGGATGTTGGCGATCATGAAGCCGTAATGGCGGGCGTGGCACAAGTCGAAAAAGAGGTTGGCCCCGTCGATGTCCTCGTCAATAATGCAGGGATTACCCGCGACGGCACACTGCTGAAAATGACCTGGGAGATGTGGAACGAAGTCATCCGTATCAATCTCGGTGGCTGCTTCAACATGGCGAAAGCGACCTTCCCCGGAATGCGCGAGCGTGGCTGGGGGCGGATTGTCTCGATCGGCTCGATCAACGGGCAAGGCGGGCAATATGGACAAGTTAATTATGCCGCGACCAAATCGGGCATTCACGGCTTCACCAAGGCGCTGGCGCAGGAGGGGGCTAAATTCGGCGTCACCGTCAACGCGCTCGCACCAGGCTATATCGATACCGACATGGTCGCCGCCGTGCCTGCAGAGGTGCTCGGCAAAATCGTCGCGAAAATCCCGGTCGGGCGGCTGGGCCAAGCTGAGGAAATCGCACGCGGCGTTGCGTTCCTGTGCGGTGAGGAAGCGGGGTTCATCACCGGATCAACGCTGAGCATCAACGGCGGGCAGCATATGTATTGAGGGGTAACCGTGATGAAGCCGCCGTTCAGTATTGCCATAATCGGCGGAGGGTCGGCCGGCTGGATGGCGGCGGCAGCGCTGGCGAATGCTGTCGGCATCAATATTGCGATTACGCTGGTAGAATCCGATGAAATCGGCACCATCGGAGTCGGGGAAGCGACGATTCCGCCGATCAAATCCTTCAATGCACAACTCGGGATCAGCGAAAGAGACTTTGTCAAAGCCACGCAGGGTAGTTTCAAACTGGGGATAGAATTCGTCGGCTGGGGGATGCAAACCAGCCGCTATTTTCATCCCTTTGGAACCCATGCCACTGATTTTGACCGGGTTGCGCTCTATCATTACTGGCTGCGCGCGCATCGGCAGGGAGATCCGACCCCATTCGATGATTATGCGATGTGCTGGGCGCTGGCGCGCGAAAACCGCTTCGGCCCTCCGGTCGAGAATCCGCGTGATATGCGTTCAACCCACGCCTATGCCTATCATTTCGATGCGGGGCTGTATGCGCAATTTCTGCGTCGCCATGCGGAAGCGCGCGGCGTTACGCGCATTGAAGGCAAGGTGGTGGACGCTACCCGTAACCCCGAGAATGGTAAAATCGACCATGTTACGCTCGCAGATGGACGCTGCATTGCCGCCGATTTCTTTATTGACTGCTCCGGATTTGCGGGGCTGCTGATCGAGCA
>JAGWQR010000051.1 GCA_028869975.1 Alphaproteobacteria bacterium
GGCCTGTCACCGGATCATAACTACCCGAATCGGCATCCTCGGCAAACTTGATCTGCTTGACCGGAGCGAGCGTCGCCAGATTGATGACAATAAGCGTGCCGTCTTCCCGGATAACAAAGCCGCGATCCAGCGCGCTGACCAGAATTGTACCGCCGGCGCCTTCGGTATCCGCCACTTTGCGCACAACATGGTTGGTATGTGTATCGAGCACCCACAGCCCCGCATCGCGCCGAGCGATAAAGAGATGGTGACGCTTGGCGTCAAAGCTCAGATAGTCCCAGCTTGGTGCCTTGCCGGGCAGGGTGATACTCGATTTGAGTCGGTAGATGTTGCCGGGAATAGTGGTGGCTTCACCTCCGCCCGCATATGCCGTTGTGCCAAGCACTCCCAGCGCCACGCTCAAAAGCCATAATTTATGCATTCAGCCTCTCCATGCCTTCAGATTTGTGGATCCTATAAGGTCTTGCACCTGTGTCATTCCTGAAAATATCCTGACAAAAAATTCAGATTTCCAGCCATTTTTTGACGTGATGATTTTTAGAGCCTAGACCTTATTCGCGTCAACCCGACAGGAGGTGCGGATGAAAATCCTGGTGGTAGAAGATCAGGAAAGGCTGGCAGATTTTCTGAAGCGCAGCCTGAGCGAACGCAGTTATACCGTGACGGCGGTCAGCACCTGCGCGGGGGCGAATGATGCGATCAGCGAATCGACGTTCGATGTTGTGGTGCTTGATCTGAACCTCCCGGATGGTGACGGCCTTGACCTGCTGATCGAGTGGCGGCACTCGGGATTTGTCGAGCCGGTGCTGATCCTGAGTGCACGCGATACGGTTGCAGACCGAATAAGGGGGCTGGATTTGGGTGCGGATGACTATTTGCCCAAGCCATTCAGCATCGATGAATTGCTCGCGCATGTTCGCGCCCTGTTGCGGCGGCAGGCGGCCGTCAAACAATCGACACTGGAACATAATGGATTGCGCATGGATTTGCTCGGACATGTGGTGCATGTCGATGACGAGCCGATTGATCTGACCAGTCGTGAATTTGCCTTGCTCGAAATCTTCATGCAGAATGCGGGGCGGGTGTTGACCCGCACGCTGATTTCGGAAAAAATCTGGTCGTCGCATTACGACATCGACGCCAATCTGGTCGATGTCTATATGTCGCGTCTGCGCAAGAAGCTGGAAAAGTCGGACAGCCCGCGCTTCCGGACTGTGCGCGGGATCGGGTATCAGTTGCTATGAAATCGATCGGTGCGCGCCTGACGCTGTTTTATGCGCTTGCGACCACAACAACAGCCGCTTTGCTCTTCTTTGCGGGTTATGTACTGCTGGAGAGGCAGCTGATGCGCGGACTTGACCAGCTCATCACCAGTGAGTTCAGCCAGCTTCAGGTGCGACTCGGCCCGGATTATGCGACGCTGACTCCGGCGGTGCTTGATGAGCGCATTCATCAGACGGCGGATGCGGCACCCGCGTTGTTCTTCATCAATGTAGATGAGCCGCGCTCGGGCATGGTGTTTTTTTCGCGTAATCTCAACCACCGAACAATCCCGGATATTCCAGGTACCCATCTTTATAATGCCAATATGCGGGGCATCGGCGATGTCAGGGTTGAGGAATTCATCCTGTCTCCCTTTGATGTTACCATAGCAACGCCAATGCAGCAGGTGCGTGCAACCATGCGCAGCTATATTGAAATTTGCGCGGGTCTTCTGTTGCTCATGTTGCTGCTGAGTGCGGCAATTGGCCTGGGGATGAGCCGGATCGTGCTGCGACCGCTCAATTTCATCCGGGAAACCGCCAAGCGGATCAGCTCTGATAATCTGGGCGAACGCATTCCGATGCCGCAGCACCAGGATGAACTGGCTGATCTCACCCGTCTGCTCAACCAGATGTTCGATCGGCTGGAATATTCCTTCAACCAGATCAAGCGCTTCGCCGCCGATGCCTCGCATGAACTTAAAACGCCATTGTCGCTCATCCGGCTCCACGCGGAAAAGCTGCTCGATGACAAGGCCCTGTCGGGCGCAAGCATGGATGCGCTGGTCGTGCAACTCGAAGAACTGGCCCGGCTGAACCAGATTATTGATGAGATGCTGTTTCTGTCGCGCGCCGATGCTCAGGCGATCCAGCTCAACCTAATAAAAAAGGATCCCGCAGACTTTATCAAGAATTTTGCTCAGGACGCACAGGTGCTTGCCGAGCATGAAGGTGAGCGCCATTTCAAGCTTGTGTTGGAAGGGGACGGTTCGGCGGCCTATGAGGAGCGCTGGTTGCGGCAGGTCTGGCTGAATTTGCTCACCAACGCGCTCAATGCCTCACCAGAAGGCGGTCTGATAACGATGCACTCGCGCCTGGGCCACGGCTCGTGGCTGGTGGTTTTCGAGGACGAAGGGCCAGGCCTGCCCGAAGATCAGCTTGAGCAGATTTTCAACCGATTCACGCAATTCGGTTCCAACGAACATCGCGCAAGAGGGAGCGGCCTGGGTCTGGCGATTGCGCGCAGCATCGTGGCTTTGCATGGTGGAGAGATTTTTGCGCGTAACCGTAAGGATCGCAGCGGGCTCTCAGTGACCATCATGCTGCCTGAAATGCGGGCGTTCGAAGTTAGTGAGACCAAAACGGAGAGGCGGCATCATCATCTCAGGTAAGACGATTATTTTAATGATGATATTGAGTCAAATGGTTGGGCCCATGCACGATCATGCCCTTTACCGGCATCACGTTTTGACAGGCTCAAACCTAAGCTGCGCTCGACCCTTCTTGCATACCGGGATCGCATCATTGGTGTCATAAAAGGGGTCGTAGCCCTGGTGTAATTCTGCGGCTACGTGTCTTTTTTCCTATCGTTCAGCACGATACTTCCCTTACCCGACCCAGCGCATTCGTACGCATTTTTGGTTTCGCACAGGCTAGGTGACAGTGCCTGACTTCATAACAAACAAGCATGATATTGTGACTACTCTAATCCGCATTGTGGTAATATGGTTGCCGTCGCTTGCAGCTAAGAGATGTACTTCATATTGACTCCGATGGCGCAGAGTTTATACAAGAATATAAATTCTAATATTAGAGAGGCAAGGTGAATGCCGGAAAATTTGCACCGCCGCGCTAGCGCTGTCGCGACCACAGTAATGGTATTTATCTTACGAAGTTTCGTAAAGTCTCGGGTAGCATTAAGCCTTGGCACGGTTCGTGTGACAATCACAGCAGTTGCGCTTATCCACTTAGCGGGTACCGTCGATGCGCAGCCGGTCGTTAACACGCCACTGGGTAAATTGCACGGCACCATCCGTTCTGGCATTGACCGTTTCCTCGGCATCCCCTTTGCGCAAGCGCCTATCGGCTACTTGCGCTGGCGCGCACCGGTGCCAGTCAAGTCATGGAAGGGGATTCGTGAGGCAACCGTTGCCGCGCCCGCCTGTTATCAGCCCGCAGCCAAACCTTTCGGACCTTATACCAGCGAATTCCTGATCGGCCCCGACATCAGCGAGGATTGCCTTTACCTTAATGTCTGGAAACCGGCCCATGTACACGCGCGCGTACCTGTGCTCTTCTTCATCCATGGCGGTGGTTTCGGATCCGGCTCTGGATCGATACCGATCTATGATGGCAGCAGCTTGGCCCGACATGGTGTCGTCGTGGTTACGATCAATTACCGGCTTGGCGTGTTCGGCTTTTTGGCTACACCGGAACTCACACGTGAGTCCGGGAAGGGCACGTCTGGCAATTTTGGCCTGCTCGATCAGATCGCGGCCCTGCAGTGGGTGAAAAACAATATCGCAGCATTCGGGGGGGATCCCCATCATATTACCATCGCAGGTCAAAGCGCGGGGGCGGCGTCGGTATCCGACCTAATCGCGTCACCGATGGCGCGTGGGCTTTTCCAGCGCGCGATTGCGGAAAGCGGATCGGGCATGGGGATCGAAATGCCAACGCTTGGCGAAGCGGAGTCAGTTGGCCAGAACCTGCTTGCCAGGGCCGGAGTCAACTCGGCTGCGCAGTTGCGCGCGCTTTCTCCCGAAGCCGTGCTAAACGCGGCGGCCAGTCTTACTCCGCCCAAACCGGGCGCAATGCCGACGATCATTTTTGTTCCCAATCGTGATGGAGTCGTTATTTCTGGAGACCCGGAAGATGGCGCGGCTCCCATTCAATCACCGGTACCATTCATAACAGGATTCAACGCAGACGAAGGCATGCCGCCACCGCGCATGAATGTGGCAAGTGCATTTGAGATGATGGTACACGCGCGCTATGGAAGTTCGGCGGATCGGATGCTGGCGCTCTATCCGCATGGCAATGATAAGGAGGCCTCAGAATCCTGGGCAACGCTCGCGCGCGACCGCTATATGGCCAGCCTGACGATCTGGGCGCAGGAGCGTGCCAAGTCCAGTCGTCAGCCCGTTTATACTTATCTTTTTACGCATCCTTATCCGGGCAGGGGGTGGGATGGAACGCCGAGCGCGTTTCACACCGCTGAAGTGCCATATGTGTTCGGCACTGTGGATCGATCGGGTTCGCACCTTACTCAGGCTGATCGGGCAGTGGAGAGCCGGATGCAGTCAGTTTGGATTACGTTCGTTCTTTCCGGTAAGCCGATTGTTCCGCATCAGAACTGGCCTGTCGCAGGTCGCGAAAGCACAAATGTGATGACACTTGGACAGACTGCCCGGATGCAGCCAGCAGTTTCGAATAAGGAGAGATTCGAGGCTTTGCGCGCCTATGCCGCGGCGGGCGGTAAATTATCGCTGTTTTGACGCGTTATGAATCATAAATTGGAGGCCAGGATTGTCAACTGGCGTTCAAACCTGACCGGCTGCATTATTCCAAGCGCATCACACCCGGAGCCGCTTTGGAGCCTTCCAGGAGCCGCGAATGAGCCGGCATAGAGGCGCGAATGAGCCGTTTTTGTAACGCATCGCGGTGCATAAGATGCACTCTAAAACAGAGACTTTCACACCCCTGTCGCCTCATGCCAGCCCCCACCAGTGCAGCCAGTCTCCACAAAATCTGAGCCTGTCCGTTAGCCTGCTCACGCTTCCAATTACGCACAAGTCGCTGCTGCCGGTTCTGAGCCGAGTTTGATATCCATAAGGCGGTACCATCCGCGCCACTTGACGATGTTGCCGGGCGCGCGGATCGTGAGTGCGGGCGAGGTAGCCGCCGAAGCGGGCGATGCGGGTGAAACAATCGGCGAGAGTCGTGGTGGATATAGTCTAGCGCGAGGTTTCACCGATACGATCAAGCCGCATGATTTCATCGTCAGTGAGCACGAGACTTGGCGAGGCACCTGGTGCGGCGCGATTGATCATGGTCATCCAGAATATGCGCCAGGCGAGGATGGTGAAGACGGCGATGAGGTTGACGAACTGTTCTCCAGTCCGCAACCTGGCATCCTCGGCGCGGCAGATCGAATTGAAAAGCACCATTGCCCTGCGCCAACAAATTGCCTATCGGGTGGCAAAACGCGCAATTGCGTGTTCTCCATGACTTGAAAGTTGAGATGAATGCAAACGGTTGAAACGTTGAACGAAGGTTTGAAGCGCAAATATAGTGTCACGATTCCTGCACCAGAGATTGCTGGAATGATTGATGCGGAAATTGCCATGGTCGCCCCCAAAGTCGCGATGCCTGGCTTTCGTGCCGGAAAGGTGCCTGCCAATCTGGTGCGTAAAATGCATGGCGAGGCCATTCATGCCGATACACTCAACAAGATTGTACAGGATGCTGTCCAAACGCTGATTACTGAGCAGGCTTTGCGCCCGGCTATGGCGCCAAGCGTTGAACTCAGCGCAGCCTACGCGCAGGGGAATGATGCTGAAATTACGGTTCAGCTCGAAATATTGCCAAAAATTGAAGTGGTGAACATTAACGGCCTGAGTTTGGAACGGCTCGTGGTTGCAACTGACGACGCCGCGTTGGACGAACAGGTACAGCGCCTCGCCGATATGCAGAAGAATTTTGGCGAGGCACCCATGGGTCATAAGGCTGCATTGGGAGATCAAATCGCAATAGATTTTCTGGGTACGGTTGATGGTGAGGCGTTTGAAGGCGGCAAAGGAGAGGGCATGGCCGTCACACTCGGCTCCGGCCAGCTCATCCCGGGTTTTGAAGATCAGCTCGTTGGCGCGAAACAGGGTGACACATTGGAAGTCAAGGTCGATTTCCCCGAGGACTATAATGTAAATTATCTCAAGGGAAAACCGGCAGTTTTTCATGTAAAAGTTCAAGATGTCCGCATTGCCAAACCAGTTGCGGTGGATGATGACTTCGCCCAATCGCTCGGACTGGAAGGGCTGGATCAACTGCGGACCTTGCTCAAGGGCAATGTGGAGCAAGAACTTAACAACCTGACCCGCACACACATGAAGCGCCAGTTGCTTGACGAACTTTCACTGCGTCACAGTTTTGATGTGCCAATGGCGATGGTCGATGCCGAGTTCGAACAGATATGGTCGCAACTCGAACAGGAAGCCAGCCGCGAGCCTAATCCTGCTGAAGCACGTGCGGAGATGGAGCGGGACAGGGCCGATTACCGCCGGATTGCTGAGCGTAGGGTTCGGCTCGGACTGCTGCTTTCGGAAATCGGGCAGAGCGCAGGCATTGACATCAGCAGTCAGGAAATGAACATGCTGGTTGCACAGGCCGCACAGCAATACCCGGCGGCGGATCGGGAGCGCTTTGTCCAGTATATCCAGAATGAACCCCTGGCCGCAGCGCAACTGCGTGCGCCGCTTTATGAAGACAAGGTGGTTGACCATCTTTTTTCCACAGCAAACATCAGCGAGCGCACGGTGACCCGATCCGAGCTGGAAGCGGCGATTGAAGTTGAGGAAGGCCATGTTCATGACGAACATTGCGGTCATCATCAACATGACCATAAAGGAGACCAGCCCGCTGCAAAGAAAGCAGCCCCGAAAAAAAAGTCCACCACGTCTGAAACCGTGAAGGCCGACAACGCTGAAGTCACATCTGCCACGGCGGTCGACAAACCCGCAAATAAACCGGCAGCTA
>JAGWQR010000052.1 GCA_028869975.1 Alphaproteobacteria bacterium
CCGCGCTCCGGTGGCAATAATCCACCAATCACTGACCATTCCGCATCACTCAAATCACCCCGACCCATAACTGCTCTCCAAAAAGCAGTCTTGAATCAGAAATCACACCGTTTGGGAATCCCTTTTGTCAACATGGCCTAATCCCCCTACCGTCACCCTCAACAACAATGTCGAGATGCCCATCCTCGGTTTTGGCGTGTTTCAGGTGCCCGACCCTGCCGAGTGCGAGCGCAGCGTGCGCGATGCCATTGATGTCGGCTACCGGCTGATCGACACGGCGGCGTCGTATATGAACGAGGCGGCGGTGGGCGCGGCGATCCGGGGCAGCGGCGTGCCGCGCGCCGCGCTTTTCGTCACCACCAAGCTCTGGGTGGAAGACGCTAGTTATGACGGGGCCATGCGCGCGTTTGAGCGCTCGCTCAAGAAGCTCCAGCTCGATTATCTCGACCTCTATCTGATCCACCAGCCCTATGGCGATGTTTATGGGGCCTGGCGCGCGATGACCGAGCTTTACAAGGCGGGCAAAATTCGCGCCATCGGCGTGAGCAATTTCTACCCCGACCGGATCGTCGATTTCGTGCTGCACAATGACGTGACCCCGGCGGTCAACCAGATTGAGATCCACCCCTTCCACCAGCAGGTCGAGGCGCAGGCGATCCTCGTCGGGAATAAAGTGCAAACCCAAAGCTGGGGACCGTTTGCTGAAGGGCGCAACGGCCTGTTCACCAATGAGACGCTGCTGGCGGTGTCGGCCAAACATGGCCGGAGCGTGGCGCAGGTGGTGCTGCGCTGGCTGATCCAGCGCGACATTGTCGTGATCCCCAAGTCGGTGCGCAAGGAGCGGATGGCCGAGAATTTCGCGGTGTTCGATTTCGCGCTTGATGATGCCGACATGGCCAGCATCGCCACGCTTGACGCGAAAGCGAGCGCCTTTTTCGATCATCGCGATCCGGCGATGGTCAAATGGCTGGGCGAGCGCAAACTGGCGGGGTAAGACGGGCGCGATTTGCACGCAGATCCGCGCCGTCGCGCACTGTGGGGGCGCTGCCGCCACGCATTCCGGCCCAGAGCGCGGCGTTGAAGCGCGGCGTATCGAGTCTGTCTTCGGTGCGGAAATCCTGGCCTTTCATCGCGGCGGCCCAATAAGCCGCGCTGCGCAGCGGGCAGCCGTTCCGGGCGGTTGCGGGGCCATAAGCGCTGGCCGGAATGGGAAGTTTAGTGCCCTTGAGCACCGCTGATGCGCGGGCCGTATATGTCCAGTCGCGCTGCTTGAGATCGAACACATCGGCCATCGGCACTGCCAGCGCATCATTCAAACCCATCGGCTTCAACCCCAGCACGTCTTCAATCGTGCGCAGCATGTTGATCGTGGTGTAACGCGAAGACACAAGCGCTTTCTGCCTGACATAGGCCCCGAGCACATAGGCGATTGAGCGGCGTGCATCGACATGATCGGCGCCGTTCTGCGCATCATCCTCGATCACGAATACCAGCGTATCCTTGGCATAAGGCGAGTGTGCCAGCTTCTCCATGACCATGCCGAGTGCATAATCATTGTCGGCCATTTCGGTTTCGACCGTGTTGACGCCATCGATCGCTTTGTCGAAATCGCCAAAATGATCGTGGCTGAGCCGCAATAATGTGAGGCGCGGCATGGTTTGGCGTGCGATTTGCGCGTCAAATTCGCGAAAATACTCAAGCACGCGCCAATAATCGGCCATGCGCTGGTCGAACCCGCGATAATAGGGATCGCTCAGATTTTTCAGCGCCGGATCGGCCGCGATGAACACCGGAGTCTTGCTTGCAAACGGATCATGCAGCGGGGCGACATCGCCCGGCTTGCCGGTTTCGTAGACATTGGCGCTGGCAAAGCCATAGTTGCGTAAGCTCAAGTGTGCGCGTAGCGCCGCGTTCCAGATATGCCCTTGTCCCGGTTCATCGTCGCGGTCGCCATCGGGATCGGTGACGAGCGCCTTGCCGGGCAGCAAATCGGGATCGTTGGGCAGATTGGGGAAGGTGGCCTTGCGTTCGGCGCGCGACAGACCTTGCGCAAAGGCACGGTCGGTCTGTTCCGATTCATACGCCAGCCCGCGACCGGCATAGTTGACCGGCGCGGTTTTCTCCATCAGATCGGTGGTGCGCGCTGCGGTCGTCCAGGTCCAGCCCGTGCTTGATTGCTCTCCTGAGTCATAGAAATTATCGAGCGTGACGAATTGCCGGGCGAGCTGGTGATGGTTGGGCGCAATCGCTTCTCCAAACATGGTCAGCTTCGGGTCGCCATTGCCCACGTCAAGATCCCCCAGCACCTGATCGTAAGTGCGATTCTCCTTCACGATGAAGATGACATGGCGGATTTTGGCCCGTACGCGTGCCATGATCGCTTCGGCCCTGCGGCGGGCGGCGGCGTCATTCAACCCGATATTGGCCGCGACCTGCCGCGTAGAGGCGAGCAGCGTGCGCAGTGACGGTGTATTCAGCGTCAGCAAACCGGCTTTCTCAAGCTGGTAAATATATTGATTGGCGCTGCCGCACGCATCGCTCTGGCCCTTGATGCTGGCCTTGCGCGGGCCGCAGCCTTTCGGGTTCGGCCCCGGCGGCGATTTGCGGTTGACGACGAACAGGCGCTTGCCATCGGCGGATACCGCCGCCGCACTCGGATACCAACCGGTCGGCACCAGCCCGATCACGTCCGCCGCATCGCCACGCGGGCGCACCAATGCGAGTGCGTTGATCCCGCCATCGGTGACGAGCAATGTGCCGCCCGGCCCGCGCGCTATGCTGTTGGGGTTGAGCCCCTTGCCGAGCGGACGGTCAAGGAAACCTGCCGGGAAGCCAAGGCGCGGCTCGCCGTTCAGCACGGCATGGCGCGTATCGATCATCGCGATCCGGTCATCATTATCTTCTGTCGCATAAAGCCGCTGCTGGCGTGCATCAAAATAGAGCGCGGTCGGTTCGCCGATGGTGCGGATGCGGTCAACCACATTCACCGAAGCGTTGAAGATGAGGAGATAATCAAGCTCGCGGTCGCGCGGGGCGGAAACATAGGCATGGTCATTATCAACCCACACCACACTGAACGGGAATTCGCCGCCCGCAACGCCCGCATTATTGCTGTTGATTTTGCCGGGGCGCAGATCCTGCTCTGCGATGACGGTGCGGGTCTGCGTGTCGATCAGCGACACCGAATCATTATAATAATTCGCTACCAGCAGCCGCTTTCCATCGGGTGAGACGGCCACCCCCGCTGCCTGCGGCTGCACATCATTGCCGTTGCCCGCCTTATGGCCGAGCTTGATCGGTGCGCCGTCTGGCGCAAAACCCGCCGCGCCGCGCGCGAACGCGATCACCGTATCATCAACGCCGCCGCCGACATAGAAATGCTGGCCATCGGGCGCATAGGCAATCCCCGAGAAGCTGTTGGGCACTTCGAGCGTCTGCTTGTGCTGCGCGCCCGCTGCGCCAATGGCATAGACAAAAATATATTGCCCGGATTGCGCCGCCACCGGCTTGGCATCAGCCCCGATGAAGCGGTTGAACCCGCTGGTGAGCACCAGCATTTCATGGCCATCGGGTGACACCGCAATCGCCGCCGCGCCATCCGCCACATAATCCGGATTGGGGCCGGTATGCGTAACAAGTGGCTCGAATGTCGCGCCGGGCGTGGCGAGCGGCGTCAGGCGCTGGTTGGTCGGAAGCTGCTGTTGGGCATGGCCCGCCGCAGCCGCGAAGAGTAGCGCGGTTGCGAGCGTCCCGCGTGCGGCTTGGATCAACGTCTTTTCAGGTCGGTTCGCCATGCCTGTTCCTCGCAATCTTTGTCAGGACTGTGGAGCGCAAATCAGACAATTTGATGACAAACGCCATTTTCAGGCGGGCCGCTCACTGATTCGAGAAACTCGGCAATCCGCGCCGCGACCAGCGGCGAACCGCGCTCACCGATGATCCAGTGGCCAAAATCAGGCAGCATGGCGAGTGTCACTGGGCCGGGAATGCGCTTTGCTGTGGCGCGCGAAACCGGCGGGCAGCAGATGCGGTCATTCTCGCCACAGAGCAGCAGCGTGGGCATGGTCAGGCGCGCATAATCAACCGCCGCCGCGCGGTTCCGGTCGAGGAAGGGCAGGCCGATTTCAAACGCGACCCGCCCCGAATCGGGCTGCAGTTTGCGATATTCGGTAACGCTTTCTGCCTGCGAAACCCCGTTGCTGATACCATAATCGGCGGCGTGCATGCTAATCATCGTCGCGCGGTGCCAATAGCCCCATTGGCCGATCACCGGCCACATGGTGCGCAGCGCAGAAGGATAGGCGCTGAAAATTTTCGCCGATGGGGCGGTGGACAGCAGCACCAGCGCGCGCGGCTGAACACGCGCGGCGAGCTGTTGCGCAAGCAATCCGCCCATCGAATGGCCGATAATCACAAGATTTGAATGGGCTTTGGCCTGGGTTTCGAGCGCATCGCCATAATCGGCAAGGCCTAGGCGGGTCAGGTCACCTGCCATGCCGTCATGGCCGGGCAGTGTGGCGGCGTGAGTGGTAAACCCTTGCGCCTCTAGCGCCGTACGCATCCGATCCCACACGGCAGCGTAAGACCACATGCCATGGATGAAGAACAGGGTGGGGCGCGCTGACATGCGTTGCTTACGCGCCCGCTTTCACCTTTGCCTTCCCGCCTTTTCTGCCCTTTTTGGGTGGGGCAGCGGTGATCTCGAAGCTGGGTGCGCCGTCCTTGATGTGCACGTGCACCTCGCCGCCATGGACGAGTTTGCCGAACAGCAGTTCCTCGGCGAGCGCCTGCTTGATCTTCTCCTGGATGAGCCGCGCCATCGGGCGTGCGCCATAGAGCTTGTCATAGCCCTTGGCGGTGAGCCATTCGCGCGCGTCATCATCAAGCTTGATGTGGACATCGCGGTCGGCCAACTGCAATTCAAGCTGGAGAATGAACTTGTCGACCACGCGCGCCACCACCTCGTGCGGCAGATAGGCGAACGGCACAATCGCATCGAGCCGGTTGCGGAATTCGGGGGTGAACATCTTCTTCACCGCCTCGTCGCCGGCATCTTCCTTCGAAACATCGCCAAAGCCAATCCCCTCACGCGCCATATCCTGCGCGCCCGCATTGGTCGTCATAATCAGGATGACGTTACGGAAATCGACTTGCTTGCCGTGCTGGTCGGTCAATTTGCCATGATCCATGACCTGCAACAGGATGTTGAACAAATCAGGGTGCGCTTTCTCGATTTCGTCGAGCAACAGCACGCAGTGCGGCTGCTGATCCACCGCATCGGTCAAGAGCCCGCCCTGGTCATAACCGACATAGCCCGGCGGTGCGCCAATCAGGCGCGAAACCGAGTGCCGCTCCATATATTCGCTCATGTCAAAGCGCTGGAGCGGAATCCCTAGAATCGAGGCGAGCTGCCGTGCGACCTCGGTTTTGCCCACACCGGTCGGCCCGGTGAACAGATAATTGCCGATCGGCTTGTCGGGATCGCGCAAGCCCGCGCGGGAGAGCTTGATCGCCGAGGACAGCCGCTCAATCGCCTCATCCTGCCCGAACACGACGCGCTTCAAGTCGGTTTCGAGCGTTTTGAGCGCGGCAGTATCGTCTGCCGACACAGTTTTGGGCGGGATACGCGCCATCGTCGCAATCACCGCCTCGATTTCCTTGGGCGTGATGAGCTTCTTGCGCTTGTTGGGCGGCACCAGCATCTGCATCGCGCCAACCTCGTCGATCACGTCAATCGCCTTGTCGGGCAGCTTGCGATCGTTGATGTAGCGCGCGGAAAGCTCCACCGCCGTCTTGATTGCGTCGGGCGTGTAGCGGACATGGTGGTGCGCCTCGAACGCCGAGCGCAGCCCGGCGAGGATTTTGATCGAATCCTCCAGCGTCGGCTCATTGACATCAATCTTCTGGAAGCGGCGCAGCAGCGCGCGATCCTTCTCGAAATGGTTGCGGAATTCCTTGTAGGTCGTCGAGCCGATGCAACGAATCTGCCCGCCCGAGAGCGCGGGTTTGAGCAGGTTCGAGGCATCCATCGCGCCGCCTGACGTTGCGCCCGCACCAATCACGGTATGGATTTCGTCGATGAACAGGATCGCGTGGGGCAGCTTTTCCAGTTCCGCCACCACCGCCTTCAGCCGCTCCTCGAAATCACCGCGATAGCGCGTCCCGGCCAGCAGCGCGCCCATATCCAGCGCGAAGATGGTGGCGTTCAGCAGCACCTCCGGCACATCGCCGTCGATGATGCGCTTGGCCAGCCCCTCGGCGATGGCGGTTTTGCCCACACCGGGGTCGCCCACATAAAGCG
>JAGWQR010000053.1 GCA_028869975.1 Alphaproteobacteria bacterium
CGCGCCGAGGCATCTAGCTGGTGATACCCGGCATAGCCATCGAAGATATTGCCGTTCGTCGAGCTGGTGCTGTCGAAATACGGCCCGCGATAGGAGTAGGAGAGCCGCGCGCCGAACCGCTTGTCCTCATAATAGAAGGTTGCGTTGTACGTGGTCTTGGATGCGCCAAGATAGGTGCTGGCAACCTGGGTTGAAGTCACCGGACACAGCCCGCCTGCCGCCGAAGCCTTGGTGGCACCCGGGCAGGTTGCGCCCGCCGCCACAATCGCCGTTGCCGGTCCGCTTACCGTGTTGAGCGAGTTAGAGTCGGTCAGGGTCAGGTTGCCGAGCACCCCAAAATGCTTCAGGAAACCGGGCAGAAAGCGGAACGGCAACTGAAGATCGAACTCCAGGCCCTTGATCGTCGATTGCGTCGGCGAATTGACCACCTGCGAAATCGTCCACACATCACCCGCCGTTCCCAGATTGTTGAAGCCCGGCGTTCCCGGCGTCAGGATCGAGCTTGGCAGGCCCGTCGATTCAAACGTGTTCGTCGTCGTGATCGTTTGCGTGCCGTTCTGCACAATCTTGCTGAATGCCCCCACCGAAACGAGCGACTGCGGCGCAAAATACCATTCGATTGCGGCATCGTAATTGGTTGCCAGCGCCGGTGTCAGCCCCGGATTGCCATAGCTGACCTTGAAGTTGAACGGATCGATGCTGGCGCTGGGCGACAGGCTGGGCAGGCTCGCACGGGTCATCGCTTTCGCCGCAGCCAGCCGGATGACAACATCGTGCCGGGGGAAAAGATCGACGTTCACCGAAGGCAGCCAATTATCATAATGACCCGGCACTGTGACCGGCGTGAACCCGCCATTCGCAGCCTGGAGCGCAGAAGAAGCCGTGTCGGTGGCCACATAGCGCACCCCGCCATTCAGCGCATATTTGAGATTGAGCAGATCACCATGCGCTTCAAACTCAAGATAGGCGCCCTTGTCATGTTCGGTCACCGAACGATTGTTGGTCGGATCGGTGCTGGGGGCCGCCGAGCGGTTGTACAGGCCGGAGAAAGCGGTGCCGCTGGCCAGATCCGCCACCACGAATGAACTGGTCGTGCCGGCAGGTTGGCCATTGTTGCCGAGCGTAATCAGGTCTGTCCCGATCGCGGGATAGGCCGAAAGCGCATAGCCTGCATTATTGCCCGCGCACGCTGTTCCGGCGAGCGGCCCCCATTGGTAGACCTTGTTGACGCACGCGGTCGAATCGCGCCGCCCGCTGATATAATCAAATTCGAATGCCCGGTAGAAGCCCCCCATCTTCACATGGAAGTCGTGCACCGGTTCCCAGTCCGTATCCAGTTTGACCGTCTGGAACTTGTTTTTCACATCGGTCGGACGATCGCGGATTTCATCGAGTGTGTAATTGTTGGGATTGGTTGTATCGGTGCCGAAGTTGAGCGTTGGCGACGCCATATTGGCATAATTATAGCTATAACCAGCCGCCGTCGGATTATCGATAACGAGCGTGGTCGCGATCGGCGTAGCCTGATCGTCTTCTGAGGCACCCGCCGAAAGCACCGCCTTCAGATTGGAGGCCAGTTGCTGATTCCAGTGCCCGCTGATCTGGAAGAATTTGTCGCGCTGATCCTGATAATAATTTTCGTGCCGCTCAAAATAGGATGAGGCCTGGTTGGTGTTGTTTGCCGTTGTCTGCCCGCTGAACGTGCCCGCAATCATATTGCCATTTGTATCATAGGTCGGGTTGAGCACATTGATGCCCGCATCATCATTGCGGAACAGGATTTCAGACCATTGCTCGGTGCGGATCTCATGATAATAGGAATAGAGACCATCAATCTCGATATTGGTCTTGCTGGAGGGCTGCCACTCGATAGCCCCAGTATAGCCCTGCCGGTTCCGGTCATGCGAAATATCGCCGTAACGCGGAATACGCGGGTGGAAGGCCAGCGCCGCCTGATTACACGCCGCAAGGCCGGTGGCACCGCCTCCGGGGCTGTACACATATTTTCCGGAAACCTTGTTCCAGCAATTATAGGTTGCGCCGCCGGTCGTCACCGAGTTGAACGCGGCCTGCTCCCAGCGGGTTGAATTGTTGCCCAGCTCAAGCTGCTTGGTGTGGGCATAGGCGGCCGAAACATTGATGCCGAGCGTGCCCGCTTCATTCTTCCAGTTGAGCAGACCGGATATTTTCGGCCCGGTATTCCGGCTCAGATCATTGTTCACCGCCTGCACATTGATCCCGCCGTGCAGACCCGATTTTGCGCCGAGCGGATGCCCGGTGTTGAGGTCAACCACCGCGCCCAGCGAGCCTTCATCGAGCGAGGCTTCGCCCGTTTTGTGCACGATCAGGTTGCGGAAGAGTTCCGATGCAAACTGGTTGAAATCGAACGAGCGGTTGTTGTTCACGCCACCCCCCGAACCGGCGAGATAGGTCGAAGCCTCGGCCTCCATGCCGTTGACCCGCACCGTGGTAAACTGGCCGCTGAGGCCACGCACGGTAATTTCGCGCCCCTCGCCACCATCACGGTTGATTGCGATTCCAGGGATGCGCTGCAGCGATTCGGCAAGGTTCTGATCCGGGAATTTAGCGATATCCTCGGCCACAATCGCATCAACCGCGCCGATCGAATTCCGCTTGACGTTGAGCGCCTCTTCCAGCGACCGGCGAAATCCGGTGACCACAATGTCGCCCGGCTGCGCCACATCTAGCGTCGCCGCAGGCGCCGCTGTCTGGGCCTGCGCCGCGCCTGCCGACAAGGCCCCCAGCGAAACTGCCGCCACCAGCGCGCCGCGCATGAATTTAGCCCCTGAATTCCCGAAACACACTGCCCTTGTCATTACCCTCTCCTTTTATGTCACCGGTGTCATTCCGGCATAAAATATATGGAAGTTTGAAAGTCGCGCTTTCCCTCCCCGCTGCCGATCCTCAATCATTCAATATAAGTAACCGGTGTCATTGACAGTTATCAGCGATTTTTTAACATTGTCAAGTCCCTTTGCGACGAAAAATCGCATCGTGTCCCCGCGTCGCTCAGCTTCCCGGCTGGATATAGGGCACGCGTGCGAAAAGTTCCCGCTCCCAATGGCGCGGGTCGTGCGCCACATGGCTGTGCGTATCGAAGATCATGGTGGCGCGTTCACGCAAAGTATAGCGCGGCCAGCCGGGATCGCCGCTCTGCGCAAAGCGGGTGAAGGCCTGCATCATGGTGCGGCTCATCACCCTTTGCGCCGCCGACGGGTTGGGCATGGTGCCGAAGCTCAGGCCAATATCGTCGGTATGCTTGGCATTCTCGAAATCGAGCTGATAGACCCAGGTGGGGGTGTGTGCTGCGGCGCGCGCCTCCGCTTCGATCACCTGCCCGCGCCAACTTCGCGCGGCGGTAATCGCGGCATAGAAAATCTGCTGCGGCGAATGCGTGGGGTAATGCTCGCGGAATTGCGCCACCACCCATGACGGCAGAATATCGATTTTGAGTTCCGGTGCCATGCGTGCGGCGAGGTTATCCCAGTTGAGACCCCGCACCCGCGCGCTTGTTTCGGGAATGAAGGCGCGCGCCTCGCAGATCGTGTTGCCGAGCATCATCGGGAGCATGTTCGATTGCGGGTTGGTATCTGGCCAGAACGGGTGGCGCGTCAGATTGCGCATATCGAGCACCGGGCCAAAATAGAGCGCGCCCCCCATCACCGGGTCGCGTGTCTTGAGGCCCTCGACGAGCTTCGCCAACGGCAGCGCGCGTAGCGCATCAACATCGCGCACGCCGAGCGCCGCCAGATAGGCCTGCGTGCGTTCAAACGCATGTTGCGGGCCGCTCACTGTCACCTGCTGGCCACTCATCGTGATTGCCTTGTGGAACAGCCCCTTTGCGGCTGGCATCCCCATCAACGTGGCGATTTTGGCTCCGCCCCCCGATTGGCCGAACAGCGTGATATTATGCGGATCGCCACCGAACGCCGCGATATGGCGGCGCACCCAGTGCAGCGCACAGATCAGGTCAAGCTGGCCCGCATTGCCGCTGTCGGCAAAACGCGCATCAAGCGGCGCGAGGTAGAGATAGCCCAGCGCATTGAGCCGATGGTTGAGTGTGACAACGACCACATCCCCGTGCGTGGCGAGCGCGGCACCATGGTTGAGCGGATCGGTGACCGAACCGTTGGCATAGGCCCCGCCATGGATATAAACCATCACCGGCTTGCGCGCATGGGCAGGTTGCGCCGTCCAGATGTTGAGGAACAGGCAATCTTCTGACTGTGGTTGATAAGGACCAAGCTGCGGGCAGACCGGGCCAAACCCCGCATCCACCTGCGGCGTGAACGCGACCGGCTCCGGCGGCATGAAGCGCGCC
>JAGWQR010000054.1 GCA_028869975.1 Alphaproteobacteria bacterium
AATTTATCGCCCGGGCCCTGCGGGAAACGGGGATACGTCTGGAAATCATTAACAGCGAAGAAGAAGCAAGGCTCGCGGTGATTGGCTGCTATTCTTTACTTCCTCCTGGTGACGAACCCGCACTGATTTTTGATATTGGCGGCGGCTCTACCGAGTTGGTCTTTGTCGATACGACGCAACACATGCCCCGTATTCTCAATTGGTGCAGCCTGCCGTGGGGCGTCGTCAATTTGACTGAAGTTACATCTGGCGTGGATGGCCCTGTTTTGCAGCGGATGCAGGCCTACGCAGCTATGCGACGCCGTGTGCGCGATAGTATAGGTACATTTGCATCCACTATGGAACAAAAGACTTCAATCCGTCTATTGGGCACAAGTGGTACAGTTACCACCTTGGGCGGGGTCTATCTGGGACTTGAGACTTATGATCGCCGCAAGGTCGATGGGTTGAAGGTGCCGCTAATGTCCATGCGGGCAATATGCCAACATCTGTCGGGATTAAGTCTGGCAGAAAGGGCAGAGATTGCGAGTATTGGCCTTGACCGCGCTGATCTGGTTGTGGCGGGCTGTGCGATTCTTGAGGAAATCTTGAAGCTGTGGCCCGCACGGGAACTGTGTATTGCGGATCGCGGTATCCGTGAAGGCATGCTGCTCAGACTGATGGCGCATAAAACGATATGAACCGTGCACCTGCCAAAGGTCATGTACGCGTCAAAACAGCGCGCAAGCGTTCACAGGCATCGACGCGCTGGCTCGAACGCCAACTCAATGATCCCTATGTACGCCTTGCCAAGGCGGAAGGGTATCGATCGCGTGCGGCTTACAAACTGCGTGAGCTCGACGAACGCTTCGGCCTGCTTAAAGGCGCGCGCCGTGTGATTGACCTTGGTGTAGCGCCGGGAGGGTGGGCGCAGGTGGTGCGGCTCACTTGCCCTAAAGCGCGTATTGTCGGGATTGATTTGCTCGCTGTTGACCCGCTTGAGGGGGTGGAGTTGATCCAGTTGGATTTTATGGATGATGCTGCGCCCGATTTGCTCTCAGCCGCGTTGGATGGTCCCGCCGATCTTGTGTTGTCCGATATGGCGGCGAACACAGTTGGTCATCCGCAAACCGACCATCTGCGCACCATGGCGCTGGTCGAAGCGGCAGCGGAGTTCGCCGTCGAATGCCTTCAGCCCGGCGGCGCTTTTGTCGCCAAAGTGCTCGCCGGCGGCGCAGATGCCGCCCTGGTTGCCATGCTCAAACGTCACTTTACGAGTGTCAAACACGCCAAGCCCCCGGCCAGTCGTAAAGACTCATCCGAATGGTATGTTATTGCGCAGGGCTTCAAGGGCAAAGATTAGCCGATTGGCAAGCCCAACATCAGCGCGCGCACATAATGTGTAGCGGGGGAACCATGCGCCAGCACCGCCTCATTATAGCGTCTGAGCGTATACCCCTTGCCCCATTTGCGCTTCATCTCCTCGCGCAGCGCCATATGCTCGCTATAGCCGACAAAATAGCTGGGAAGTTGCCCCGAAGTGAGCCGCACCCGCGTCCATTTGCCCGCAGCTTCGCTTTGCTGTTGGAACGCGCCCTGCGTCATCATCTTCATCGCCTCAGCCTCGCTCATATTCTCGGCATGAACACCGATGTCGAGCAGCGCATTGGTGACGGAACGCAGCCGCATCTTGAGCACGGTCAGTTTGTAGAGCGGATCGCCATGCAGATAACCCTCGTCTGCCATCATCCCTTCGGCATAGACCGCCCAACCCTCGACAAAAGGCGAATTATAAAAGATAGCACGGATCATGTCGTGTGCGGCATTGGCGTGACCGAGCTGGACATAATGGCCTGGCATTGCCTCATGCACCGCCAGATCATGCGCCATATAATCATTATATTCGCGCAAATATGATGTAGCCTGCGCTGCGCTCCAGCTCTCAGGGATTGGCGAAATCGCAAAGAAAGTCGGCAGATTGCTCTCAAGCGGCCCCGGGGGATCGCAATAGGCCCCGGCGACGCCCTGCTGATATTTGGGCACCTCGATGATGTTGACCGGCGCATCGGGGATGGAGAGCAGATCGTGCGCGCGCACAAAGGCCGCCTCGTCATCAACATATTTGCGGGCATCCGCGAGCATGGCGTTGCGGTCGGGAAGGTGTTTGTAAGAGAGTTCCAAAGCCTTCTCGATGGCAGCTTGTTGCTGCACTTCATCGGGATGAAGCGGTAAGGATAGGGGAGGGTGACCTGTTAAAGCAGCACGGGGATCATGGGCCAGGAGCACCTGCCTTGAAAGCGTATACATCTGGGCCCGAACCTCAGAAAATGCTTTAAGTGCGCGCGTCTTGATTTCCGGTCTTGTCAGCGGCGAATCGAGTGAGAAATACAGCTTCTCATCATAAAGTTTCTCACCCAACCTGAAGTCGCCCTTGGCATTGGGCACCAGCACGGTATCGAGCCATTTCTGATGTTCGGTGACTGCCGCCTTCAGTGTGGCGAGCGCGGCATCAAATTTGGCCCGATCCTCCGGCGATAACGCATCGCGGTGTGGTGCGAGCATGTCGTCGGCGATCTCGACTATGCCGCTGTTTTGCTTGGCCACGGTCTGCGCGTGGATCAATGGCACTTCGGCGGGGATCAGGTTGGCGCGCGCTTGGCGCAGCAGGTCAGGGATGGCGTTCATCCGTGCTATTGCAGCTTTCAGCCGCACATCCCAGGGCGCGAAATCACGCGCGGCAATGCTGTACAGCGCATCGCCTGCTGCATTATTATAGACTTGCGGATCCCATTGCCAGTCTTTGAGCACAGCATCATGCCAGATTTCGCTGGCCAGTTCGTTTTTGAGGATGGCGAGATCAACCTGCTCGTCGGCTGTGAGGCGTCGCGCGTTGATCGTGTTGAGCCTTGCCATGTCAGCGGCGCGGCGCGCAGCTATGGCCTCGCGTCCACCTGCTGAATAATCGCTGATTTGCATATCATATTTATGGTCTCCCTGCGCGGTGGCGAATTGAGGGTCGAGCGCGAGCATATCCTCCAGCACGGTCTGCGTAACCGACGTATTGGCGGCATGGCCCTTGGGGAGAGTACGAACCATCCGCGCCTCGCACGTTCCCGCAGTCATCAGCGCCACCGAGGACATCATCAAAGTAAGTCTAAGCATCACACACTCCTTCAGCTTGTTCGTGCCCTGACCCCATGCTAACATCTTTGTCAGGAGAGTAAAGCATGGCGCACGCGCTGAACCCGATCCTGTTCGCAATACCGGTGTTCTTTGCCACCATTGGCATCGAGGCACTGGTGGCGCAGTGGCTGGGGCGAAATGTCTATAATCTGGCCGACGCGATCACAAGTCTGCAATTCGGTGTGCTCAGCCAGGTGACAGGCTTGCTCACCAAGGCGCTGTCGGTCGGGATTTATATCATCATCTATAGCCATTTCGCAGTCGCACACTGGCCGATGGGGAGCGTAATTGCCTGGGTTGCGGCGCTAATCCTCTATGATTTCAGTTATTATTGGCTGCACAGGATGGGGCATGAAGTGGGGATTTTGTGGGCGGCGCATGTGGTGCATCACTCATCAGAATACTATAACCTGACGACCGCGCTGCGCCAGACATCGAGCGGGGCGCTGCTCGGCTGGCTATTCTATCTGCCGATGGCAATCATCGGGGTGCCCCCGGTGATGTTTTTTGCGGCCGGGCTGATTGATTTGCTGTACCAGTATTGGGTGCATACCGAACTGATCGGCAAGCTGGGCTGGATTGATAATGTGCTGGTCACACCCTCCAATCATCGGGTTCATCATGGCCTGAATGACTATTGCATAGACCGTAATTATGGTGGTATCTTGATTATCTGGGATAGGTTATTCGGAACTTTTACACCAGAGCATGAAGGTGAGAAAATCATCTATGGTATCCGCAAGCCGCTGCACAGCTACAATCCGATCTGGGGTAACCTTCATGTTTATGCCGATTTGGCGCGGGCCTCATGGCGCGCCAAAGGGCTGCGCAACAAGCTCTTAAGCTGGTTCGCACCCCCGGCGGGCTGGTGGGGGGTGCCGCTCGCGCATTTTGAAGCGGAGCACTTCAGCCGCTTTGCTGCGGCCAAGCCGACGCGCACCCCGCTCATTGCCCTGAGCCTTTATACATTGATCGCGCTGCTCACGCTCATCTTTCTCGGTGCGGGTGAGGGCTGGCAGCACCGCTATCAATATGCAGCCGCGCTACTTATTGCCGTCCTGACGCGCATCACAGCGGCGGCGCTCACCCCGCCAGCAGACGCGCCGCATGCACCGCATGATAGGTCAGCACACCCGAACAACCCGCGCGCTTGAACGCCATCAGCGTCTCTAGCACCAGCGCATCGCGCTCGCCCGCGCCTGCTGCCACCGCCGCTTCGATCATCGCATATTCGCCGCTCACATGATACGCGAAGACCGGTACGTCGAACCGCTCTTTCACCCGTCGAATGATGTCGAGATAGGGCAGACCGGGCTTGACCATCACGCTATCCGCGCCCTCGGCCAGATCGAGTGCAACCTCATGTAACGCTTCCTCAGCGTTGGCCGGATCCATCTGATAGGTGCGCTTGTCTCCCTTGAGTAGGCCGCGTGAGCCGACCGCATCGCGGAACGGGCCGTAAAAGGCACTCGCATATTTGGCGGCATATGCCATGATTTGGACATTCACATGGCCTTCCGCCTCCAGCGCCCCCCGAATTGCGCCAACGCGTCCGTCCATCATGTCGCTGGGCGCGATAATGTCTGCACCCGCCGCCGCCTGATTGAGCGCCTGGCCAACCAGTACTTCCGAGGTTGCATCGTTCAAGACATAACCCGCTGTATCCACCAGACCGTCATGGCCATGGCTGGTATAGGGATCGAGCGCGACATCGGTGAGCACGCCGACTTCGGGCACTTCCGATTTGAGTGCACGAATCGCGCAGCACATCAGATTGTCGGGGTTGAGCGCCTCCTTGCCGTCCTCGGTGCGCTTGTCATGAGGCGTATTCGGGAAAAGGGCGACGCAGGGAATGCCGAGGTCGCGGGCTTCCTTGCCCCGCGCCACAATCCCATCGACGGAGAAGCGCGACACGCCGGGCAGCGCCGCAACCGGCTCTTCCACGCCCTTGCCTTCGGTGATGAACAAGGGCCAGATCAGATCGGCAGCGGTGAGTACCGTTTCGGCATGGAGCGTGCGGCTCCAGGGCGCGGAGCGGGTGCGGCGCAACCGGGTGGCTGGGTAGGGGGCTGGCGTCATCTCCCTATCCTAACCTATCCAACGCCGCCTGCAAGCGCTGGATTTCAGTGGATTTTTCGGCGTGGTCGGCGCGGGCCTTTCCCACCGCTTCGGGCTTGGCCTTTTCAACGAACGCGGGGTTGGCAAGACGGGCGGCAAGCGAGGTGGCTTCCTTTGAGACAGCCTCGATGGCCTTGGTGAGGCGCGCGCGCTCGGCTGCGAGGTCGATAATATCTGCGAGCGGTATCTCAAGATTGCCATTTCCCATGAGCATGGTTAACTTTAGTCCATCTGGTACTTGGGGATGATTTTTCTTTCCAAAATTGCCAAATTCGGGTTGGTACAAATGGTCAATGCCACCTAATCTTTTTATGGGATTTTTGACGCGCTCTAATATATCCTGACTGGCTAAACTATTCGTTGTAAAATACGCATCAAATTTTATGTTATAAGGAATTGAATATTCGGCACGTAACGATCTGATTTGTGAAACCGCTTGTAAGACATAACTGATATCTGCGTTCGCCGCCGGATATCTGGTCAAATCGGAAAGCGGCCATTCTGACAGGATCAGGTCATTCTCCCGCGTCCCCAAGGCATGCCATAATTCCTCGGTGATAAACGGCATGAACGGGTGCAGCATGACCAGTATCTGGTCGAGTGCCCAGCCCGCGACCGCTTTCGTTTCATCGTCAATCTGGCCCTTGATTAGCTCCAGATACCAGTCGCAGAACCTATCCCAAACGAAATGGTAAATCGCATTCGCTGCGGCATCGAAGCGCAACTCGGCGAGTGCGCCATCAAGCACCATCACGGTTTGCGCAACCTCGCCGATAATCCATTGATTGACCGCTTGCGTGGCGGGCGGCGGGGCAGGGGAGGTGCTCGCCCCGATCTCGTTCGCTTGCGCAAAGCGCGCCGCATTCCATAATTTGGTCGCGAAGTTGCGATACCCCGCGAGCCGTGCCTCATCCATCTTGATGTCGCGGCCCTGGCTCTCCATCGCCGCCATGAAGAAACGCAGCGCGTCGGCGCCATAGTGGTCGATCAGGCTCAATGGATCGATGGTATTGCCCTTGGATTTCGACATTTTGCTGCCATCGGGTGCGCGCACCAGCCCATGCAGATAGAGTGTGCGCCACGGGACATTGCCCATGAAATGCTCACCCATCATCGCCATCCGCGCATCCCAGAAGAAGAGGATGTCAAAGCCGGAGATCAGCACATCATTGGGGTAATGGCGGGTGACTGTGTCGCTCCGTTCAGGCCACCCAAGCGTGCCAAACGGCCATAACGCCGAAGAAAACCATGTGTCGAGAACGTCGGGATCGCGGGTGATCGTTACATTCGCTCCGGCGAGCGCCTGCGCTTCCGCCTCGGTTTCGGCGCAAAAGACCTCGCCTTCCGGCCCATACCAAACTGGTATCTGGTGCCCCCACCAGAGCTGGCGCGAGATACACCAGGGCTGAATATTTTCGAGCCACTGGAACCAGGTTTTCTCCCAGCTTTCCGGTACGATCTTGATCTTGCGGCTGCGCACCGCCTCGATCGCAGGCTGGGCGAGCGTCTTGGCGTCAACATACCATTGATCGGTCAGCCAGGGTTCGATGACGACGCCCGAGCGGTCACCGAATGGCGTCTGGATGACGCGATCCTCAACCTTGTCGAGCAGGCCCGCGACCTCAATCGCCGCGACTACGACTTTGCGCGCCTCGGCAGTACTCAGGCCGAGATATATCTCGGGAATCCGCCCATCCGCGACTTGCACCACGCGCGCCCCGGCATCGAGCATATTGAGCATGGCGGCGGGGACGATCCCCGCGCGCTTGCCCACTTCGAAGTCGTTGAAATCATGCCCCGGCGTGATTTTGACCACACCCGAACCAAGCTCCGGGTCGGCATGGTCATCGGCGATAACGGGCACCAGCCGCCCCGTGATCGGCAGCTTCACCTGCGCGCCCGACGCATGCAGCGACAGGTAGCGCGCATCCTTCGCATTCACCGCCACCGCCATATCGGCGAGCATGGTTTCGGGCCGCGTAGTGGCGACAACGATATAATCCTTCCCATCCGCAGTACGCGCGCCATTGGCGAGCGGATAGCGGAAGTGCCAGAATTTGCCGTTAATCTCGCGCGTTTCGACCTCAAGGTCGGAAATCGCGGTTTTCAGCCCCGGATCCCAGTTGACGAGGCGCTTGTCTCGGTAGATCAACCTTTTGTTATACATTTCGACGAACACTTTGAGCACGGCTTTCGAGAAGCCTTCATCCATCGTGAAGCGCTCATTGGCCCAGTCGCAGCTTGCGCCCAGCCGCCTGAGCTGGCGGGTGATCGTGCCGCCCGATTCCGCCTTCCAGTCCCACACCTTTTTGATGAAATCCTCGCGCGAATAGTTCGTCCGCTTGTCCTGGATAGCAGCCATTTGCCGCTCGACGACCATCTGCGTCGCGATGCCGGCATGATCTGTGCCGACCACCCACAGCGCGTCTTTGCCGCGCAATCTTTCATATCGGATGAGAATATCCTGCAACGTGTCATCAAGCGCATGGCCGAGGTGCAGCGAGCCGGTGACATTGGGTGGCGGCATGATGATGGTGTAGGGCGTGGCATCGGGCCGGGCAGGGCGGAACGCGCCCGATTGCTCCCAATGCGGGTACCATTTTGCCTCGATAGCGGCGGGGGCGAAAGTCTTTGGCAAATCAGTCATGCGGAGAGCCCTAGACGAGGGTTGCCCTGAATGCCAAGTGTCGCTTGCCTGTCAACGCCACCCTGCTATAGCGCGGCGCAGAGCAAGCGGGTGTGGCGGAACTGGTAGACGCGCCAGATTTAGGTTCTGGTATCGCAAGATGTGGGGGTTCGAGTCCCTTCACCCGCACCAGAATTGTCAGTAAATAAGTGATGATGCGCGCGCTTCTTCCCAAGCTACTTCATCAGGGTGGGTGAGCGCATCAAGATCGGCGGGCGTGGCCGCTGCATCATCCACCCATTCGCGTAATAACGGGGAGCCGTTGATGACATCGATCGGCAGCTTGCCGAACGCATATTCATAGGGGAAATCGCGCCACAACGGATAATCGGGGTGAAGATTCCTCATCGCTTTGAAAGCGAGTGCCTGTATGCGCCAGGGCTTGAACGCGGCATGATTATAGCGCGGGTGATCGGTGTGGATGTGCACACCTTGGCAAAGCTCGCCGACATGCTTGTGGAAGGTTGGCTGGAACCAGCAGGGCCGGAGGATGCACCCTTCAAGCCATTCGGGCGCAAGGTGACGCATTTCCGCCAGCAGTGCGCCAGCATCAATATCGGGCGCGCCGAACAGTTCCAGTGGCCGCGTGGTGCCGCGCCCTTCCGAAAGCGTCGTCCCCTCCAGCATAACCGTGCCTGCATAGGCCCGCGCCATATTAAGGTTGGGCGCATTGGGCGATGGGTTGATCCAGGTACGCTCCAGTGGCCAGCCCTGGCCGGGGGCTGCATCTGGCGCATACCCCGCCATTTCGATCACCTTATAATCCATATTAAGTTTGAAATGGGTGATGAACCAATGACCCAACTCGCCGAGTGTCAGCCCGTGGCGCATCGGCAGTGGCCCTGCGCCGACGAAGCTCTCCCAGCTTGGGCGCAATGTCAGTCCCTCAACCGGCCGCCCCGCCGGATTGGGCCGATCGAGCACCCACACCGTCTTGCCCTTCGCGGCCGCCGCTTCGAGCACATAAAGCAGCGTCGTGATGAAGGTATAAATCCGGCAGCCCAGATCTTGCAAATCGATCAGGATGGTGTCGAAGGTCGAGAGCATCTGTCCCGTCGGCCGCCGCACCTCGCCATAGAGGCTGAACACAGGGATG
>JAGWQR010000055.1 GCA_028869975.1 Alphaproteobacteria bacterium
AGCCCTTATATTCGCGCCCCGCCTTGGTGAGTTTGAGCGATTTCCCGATGAGTGCGCTCAAGCTGGTGCGCGCGCGCAGTTCATCGAGAAAGGCGGGCGTGAGTGACACTTAAGCGAGCGCCGCCTTCACCAGCCCGCTCGCTTTGCCCATATCGAGGCTGCTGGCGTGGCGTTCCTTGAGCAGCGCCATCACTTTGCCCATATCCTTGATGCCGGACGCGCCGACTTCCGCTTTGATGCCCTCGATCAGTGCGCGCGTCTCGTCCTCGCTCAGTTGCGCGGGCAGGAAGCGTTCGATCACCGCGACTTCCGCTTTCTCTTTATCCGCAAGTTCGGTGCGCCCGGCTTGTTCATACAGGGTGATCGATTCGCGGCGCTGCTTGATCATCTTCTGGAGCACCTCCACCACAAGTGCATCATCATCCGCTGGAGTGCCGCTGGTGCGCGCCTCGATGTCGCGATTCTTGATCGCCGCTTCGATCAGCCGCGTGGCGTCGCGCGTCGGCGTATCGCCGGCTTTCATGGCGGCAATCTGGGCGGCTTTGATGTCAGCACGTATGGGCATTGCTTGTTCCTGTCATATTTTGTGATGCGGCGCATTGACCATAAGCGACACGCGCCCTAAGGCCCATCCCTTAGCCACATTGTTACCGAATCTGCAAGGAGCCCGCCCCATGGCCGACGCCAATTCTACGCCTGCGCCCAATGGAGCAACGGGCGTATTGGTGTTTGCCGATGGCCGCACGCTATGGGGGCGCGGGTTCGGGGCGGAAGGGAGCGCAGTTGGTGAAGTCTGCTTTCACACGGCGATGACCGGCTATCAGGAGATCATGACCGATCCCTCGTTTGCGGGCCAGATCATCACCTTCACTTTCCCGCACATTGGCAATGTCGGGTGCAACCCCGAGGATGTCGAAGCGCTTGAACCCCACGCCCTCGGCATGATTGTGCGCGAGGATGTGACGGCACCCTCCAGCTATCGCGCAGTGGGGCATCTTGATGGCTGGTTGCGCGAGCGTGGCCGGATCGGGCTGGCGGGTGTCGATACCCGCGCGCTTACACGGCTGATCCGCAAGGCTGGCGCGCCCAATGCTGTCATCGCGCACAGTGCTTCAGGCATTTTCGACATCCCCGCGCTCGCCGCTCTCGCCGCCGCCTGGCCGGGGCTGGAGGGCATGGATCTTGCCAAGGTTGTCACCACCCGCGCGAGCTATGCCTGGGACGGCGGACTATGGGCGCGCGCCGAAAGCTATGCCGAGGCCCAAAGTGACAAAAGTGACATAACGTATAGGGGGGAAGTGCCCTCCAAATCTGGCGCGCGC
>JAGWQR010000056.1 GCA_028869975.1 Alphaproteobacteria bacterium
CAGGACCGTGCTTTACGAAGCAGCCAGCGGGATGCTCACGCGATCGAAGCAACACAGCACGCTCAAAGCCTGGGGCATGCGGATCGCGGCGAAACGCGGACACAAGCGCGCCGTGGTGGCGATCGCCCGCAAGCTCGCGGTGATCATGCACCGCATGTGGCTCGACGGTTCGAGCTTCCGCTTCTCAACCAAGGAAACGGAGACTGACGGCAACGCGGCCGTATCGCTGGTGCTGGCGTGATGCAGCACGGACGCAGCGCGGGAGCATGACGTAAGCAGCGTGTCGACACGAGTTCCGCCAAACTGGCGGTTAGATGAGGTAGATCGAAGCGGATGCGGAGAGCACGATATCTTGCCGGCGACAGCGCCCCACAAGGGCGGACGATCGCGCCCGATTGGCTGTGTTGCCCCGCGATCCCGACGCAGACATGTGCGCCCGCACGGCACGCGGGGCTGAGCACGAACGATTGCAGGGACTACCTTACTCAAACTGGCCAATACTGGCGTATCGTGTCGACTTCTGTCGCAAGAAAGTGTATCCGACGAAGAGGAGAAGGAAGATGGCAATCAGGACCAAGAAGAGAAGCCCAATTACGATGGCGAGATAAAAGGGCCGCCGTCGCTTGGGGCCTATGTGGTTGGGATTATTGAAGTTTATGCGCCGCATCGGGTTTCTTCTTGCAGGCGCTAGGCGTAAATTACTCAATGAATTCAACGAACAATGCGCCGTCGCTAGGCGGCACGCGCGCTACAACGGAGAGTTTCGACCGCGCCGCAGACCAAAATGGACTGAGCAATTCGGGCGATTCGATTCGTGAAAACGGAGCAGCGAACGGGGCGCGAACCAATCTACCGAGGCAGAGGATCGAAGTAATACTTGCTGTAGCGTAGAAACGTCATGTGGAATGTATTTTGGCGATTTGCGATAATGGCGTCAGGTGATGGGGCCGACCGTTTACGCCCCCTCCCGCTCCCACGGTCGGCCCCATCACCAACCAACTTACTCGCCAAGGACACAGACATGCACCGCCCGTCTCACCAACCCGCCCCGCTCTTCGACACCGCGCCGTTACCTTTGGAGCCGATGACCGTGCGCATTCCGACCGCGATCCAACTTACCGGAATCGGACGATCAAAACTCTATCAGCTCATTGCGTCTGGAGAGATTGAGACGGTAAAGATCGGAGCCTCGACTTTGATAACCGTCGCCAGCCTTCGTCGCCTCACTCAGCCGCAAGCGCGTTGACCGGCTTCCGGAATTTCCCAACAATGATTTTTGCCCCCACGCGCAACTGATCCAAGTGATCCGACCATTCTTGCATCATCAAAACGCGCTCATCCCAATGCGAACCACGCGCATAGGCACGGCGCACATCATCTAGCTCTGCATGGCCGAGTTGGCGCTCAATCGCATCAGGGTTCCATTTGCTCATTTCATTCAACAATGTGCTCGCCATCGCGCGGAAGCCGTGTGCGGTCATGGTGCTGCTATCAAAACCCATGCGCCGCAGCGCATAGTTGATTGTGTTCTCACACATGGGCCGGTCGCGCTTCCCCTGAGCAGGAAAGACATATTTGAAGTTACCCGTGAGTGCTCGAATTTCATGGATGATCGCCAGCGCTTGACGGGAAAGCGGAACGCGGTGCGCGTTACGCATTTTAGTTTTCTCGGCAGGGATCGTCCACAGCGCCTTCTCAAAATCAAACTCGCGCCATTCAGCTTGGCGAAGCTCTCCTGGGCGTGCGAACACATGCGGCGCTAGCCTCAGAGCCGCGTGGGTGACAGCATAGCCCGAATAGCTATCAATGGCCCGCAGCAGCACGCCAACCGTCTTAGGGTCGATGATAGCGGCTCTATGTGTCACCTTGGGCACGATGAGCGCGCCACGCAGGTCAGAGGATGGATCGCGCTTGGCAAGCCCGATAGCGATGGCATAACGGAACACTTGGCCACAGGTGCTACGCAACCGTCGCGCTGTTTCATAATGGCCGCGTTTTTCAACAGCACGCAGGACAGCCAGCAACTCGGGCGCAGTGATGTCATTCACTTTGAGGTCGCCGATTTTCGGATAGGCCAACCCAAGCAACCAACTGAGCTTACCTAACGTGACCTCTGCACGCCCCTCGCGCTTGGCCTTGTCCAGCCACTCCTCCGCAACAATTTTGAAGGTGTTGCTGGCGTCCATCTTGGCTTGAATAGCGGCACGTTTTTTGACGATGCCTGGATCATTTCCCTCGGCGAGAGCTTTACGAGCCGTATCGCGCTTTCCGCGAGCATCGGCCAGACTGACTTCCGGAAATACACCGAATGATAGCGTGCGTTGTTTTCCGTCAAAGCGATAATTCATCCGCCAATAGCGGCGACCTTCGGGTGTGACATAGAGAAACAGGCCGTTTGCATCAGCCAATTTATAGGCTCGATCCTTACCCTTGGCTTTTGTGACAGCCATCGCACTTAAACTCATGGCGCAAAATCCTTTCAAACCCGGATTTACATACCATCAAAAATACCATCAATTTTGATGGTATCTAGCAAATTGCGATGAACAGTGCTGGATATGAGATAGCCAAAAAATCTCAATTTTCAGGGATTTTTTTGGACGTTTATGGATCGCTGCGGATCGTAGAATGGTGCCCAGAAGAGGACTCGAACCTCCACGGCCTTGCGGCCACTGGCACCTGAAGCCAGCGCGTCTACCAATTCCACCATCTGGGCATTTTGGATGGGAAGTGGCGCGGATAGTAGCGGCGGGTGCGTTTGTCAATTCCGACCCCCTTTGCTCACACCCTGAAAAGGCCGTCCATTCATTGAATGGCCTGGTTACTCGATCATTTCGCGGCAGTGCGTATCAGGCTGCAATGGGCGCCGCTAGGCGTTATGATTCTCTGCCTGAAGCTCCAGATGAACAAAATCAACAACTTCGGTATCAGGCGTATATTCCGTCACGAGGCGGTTAATCTCGGCGCGGATCGCCGGAGCGCTCCCTTTAACGAGCAGTTGTTGCAGCGCTGCCAGTTGCGTCTCCAGCATTGCCCAAGGAATAAAATGCTCATGAGCTTTCATGATGCGGCTATGCGTTGTCGGCTGCGGATTATCGCCGATCAAAAGCTCCTCATAAAGCTTTTCGCCTGGTCGTAGACCCACGACGTTGATCGCAATGTCGCCATCCTCGCTGCCCTGCTCGCGCACTTTCAGCCCAGAAAGCTCGATCATCTTGCGGGCCAGATCGATGATTTTGACCGGATCCCCCATATCGAGCACGAACACATCACCACCCTTTGCCATCGCACCTGCCTGGATAACGAGCTGCGCCGCTTCAGGAATGGTCATGAAATAGCGCGTCATTTCAGAGTCAGTCACTGTGACAGGGCCACCTGAACGGATCTGCCGGCGGAACAGCGGCACGACCGACCCGCTTGACCCCAGAACATTACCAAAGCGCACCATCGAAAAACGTGTCGGACTGCCGCGCTCGGCAAGCGCCTGTAGCGCCATTTCGGCCAGCCTTTTGCTCGCGCCCATGATGTTGGTCGGTCGCACTGCCTTGTCGGTAGAAATCAGGACAAAATTACGCACCTTGCAGGTCTCGGCAACGCGCGCCGTCGTTAGGGTACCGCACACGTTATTGCGCACGCCTTCTGCCGGATTATGTTCAACCAGAGGCACATGTTTATAGGCTGCGGCATGATAGACGGTAAACGGTTTCCAGGTTTTCATGATTGTCGTCATGCGGGCCTCATCCACAACCGAAGCAATCAACGGCAGCACATCTATCTCGAGTCCGTGCTGGCTGACACGCTGGCTGAGCTCCTGATGGATGGTGTAGAGCGCAAACTCATTGCTTTCCACCAGCAGCAGCGCCTTGGGATTGAGGCGCACA
>JAGWQR010000057.1 GCA_028869975.1 Alphaproteobacteria bacterium
CGCGCTCGATGCCAAGGACGCGGGGCGGTTGGCGGCGCTGGGCGCGGAAGACTATCTGCCGTTGATTGCCGCAGCGGGGCCATTCCCCGAGGCGCTGGCCGCCTTCAAATCGATCAAGGGCTGTGCAGCGCTGGGCGAACGGCTCGCCGCGATCGAGGCGATTGCGGTTGAGGTCGGCGATGCCGCACGGATTACGCTGGACCCGACCGAACGCCATGGCTTCGAGTATCAGAGCTGGATCGGCTTTTCGTTGTTTGGCGCTGGCGTTTCAGGTGAAATCGGCCGCGGCGGGAGCTACACGATCATCCACCCCGATGGCCGCGAAGAAGCAGCGATTGGCTTCTCGCTCTATATTGATCCACTGACCGGCGCTCTTGCAGCGCAGGACGAATCCCGCCGCCTCTTCCTACCGCTCGGTACTACGCCGCAGCACGCGGCAAACTTGCGTGCGCAGGGCTGGGTGACAGTCGCGGCGCTCAACGCCGCCGACGATGCGCGTGCCCTTGGTTGCACATATAGACTTGGCGCAGACGGGCCTATTGCGCTGGCGCGGTAGCAGGGGTTAACCCGGCATCACCTCTGGGTGAGCCGTTGGCGAGCACGCCGCACCAAAATTCAGAAGCGCCAGAATGAGATTACGCATCTCGATCTCCAATTAGCCATTGATGCATCGGCATGATCGCATTACGGGAAACGCTGGTTTTTCCTTCATATAAGGCTTCAGCATGGGCAATGTAACGGTCATCGGCGCGCAATGGGGCGATGAGGGTAAGGGCAAGATCGTCGATTGGCTCTCCAGCCGTGCCGATGTCGTGGTGCGCTATCAGGGCGGGCATAATGCCGGGCATACACTGGTTGTCGGTAATGAGACCTATAAACTGAGCCTGCTGCCGAGCGGGATTGTGCGTGGCACGCTTTCGGTCATTGGCAATGGCGTGGTGCTGGATCCCTGGCATTTCAACGCAGAGGTGGAGAAACTGACCGAGCAGGGCGTGATGATTACGCCCGATAACCTGCATATTGCCGAAACCTGTCCACTCATCCTGCCCCTCCATTCCGAACTCGATGGCCTGCGTGAGGATGCGATGGGCGCGGGCAAGATCGGCACCACCCGACGCGGCATCGGCCCCGCTTATGAGGACAAGCTCGGCCGGCGCGCGATCCGGGTGTGCGATCTGGCGCATCTCGACGCACTTGAGGCGCAGCTCGATCGGCTGTGCGCGCACCATGATGCACTGCGGGCGGGTTTTGGCCATCCGCCGGTGGATCGTGGCGCACTGGTTGCAGCGCTCAAGGAAATCGCTCCGGTCATCCTGCCCTATGCCAGGCCGGTCTGGCTGGCGCTCAACGAGGCGCGCCGCGCGGGCAAGCGCATCTTGTTTGAGGGTGCGCAAGGGGTGCTGCTCGATGTCGATCATGGCACTTACCCGTTCGTCACCTCGTCGAACACGATTGCGGGCACTGCGTCGGGCGGTTCGGGCCTCGGGCCATCGGGCGTTGGCTTCGTGCTCGGGATCGTGAAAGCCTATACCACCCGCGTCGGCGAGGGGCCGTTCCCTAGCGAACTGACATGCGAAAATGGCCAGCGGCTGGGCGAGCGCGGGCATGAATTCGGCACCGTGACCGGGCGCAAGCGACGCTGCGGTTGGTTTGATGCGGTGCTCGTGCGCCAGTCTGTGGCGGTGAGCGGCGTCACCGGCATCGCGCTCACCAAGCTCGATGTGCTCGACGGCTTCGAGACGCTCAAAATCTGCACAGGCTATCGGGTGAATGGCAAGGAATATGATTATCTCCCGCCGCATGTTTCCGATCAGCTTGTCGCCCAGCCGATTTATGAAGAGATGGATGGTTGGCAGGAAACCACGGCAGGGGCGCGCTCCTGGGCCGATCTGCCCGCACAGGCGATCAAATATGTCCGGCGGATCGAGGAACTGATCCAGTGCCCGGTCGCACTCGTCTCCACCTCGCCCGAGCGCGAAGATACCATCCTCGTGCGTGATCCGTTCGCGGATTAGAGCCAGCGGCGCACGCGGTGCGCATAATTATCGAACTCCGTACCAAACTTCTCACGCATGACGGCTTCTTCAGGTTTGATCTGATACTGCGTTACAATGGCGGCAAAGAGAAAAGGCACGATCACGCCGCTGAGCGCGCCATTGGCAATCACCACACCTGCAAGGATGATCAATAGCCCAAGATACATCGGGTTGCGGCTGAAGGCATAAGGGCCGCTGGTCACCAGGCTTGAGGTGCGCTCGATCTGCATGGGGTTGATGGTTGTACGCGCGCGGCGGAACCAGACAAAACCCCAGAAATCAAGGCAAATGCCGATAAAATAACCGCCATAAGCGAGATAGCGGGCATAGTGGCTCTGAAATTGGGCGAGCGGAACATAGCGTGCTAACAGCCAGATCAGCAGCGCCGCAAGCAACGCAATCAGGGGCGGCGGTATGCGCGGCATTATCTGCTCTCCTCTTCATACTGTTTACCTGATTCGCACCAGCCGAATCAAGGCAAACCCGATTGACCTGGCACAATGGAATGTGCAAATACGCGCGCTGTCCAGAACGCCAGGACCGGAATCTGTGCGGGTGTAGCTCAATGGTAGAGCAGCAGCCTTCCAAGCTGAATACGAGGGTTCGATTCCCTTCACCCGCTCCAATTCATCCTCCGTCACAGTCCGCTAACGCCCATTAAATGGCTGTTATACGTGATATTTATCTGCTATAAAGTCCGTAACGATACAGCTTGATCTTACTGCATCCTGTCATTCTGAGGGTATATGTGGGGGTATAATGCTGATCGGTGTTGAGGAGATACCCTCATGGGACTGACGGCTCTTGCGAACAATCCAGTTATTCTTCGGCTCATAACCCTAACTTAAAAGCTGCTGTTGAATTTTGCTATAAACCCATCGCTCAGCCACTGCCCGAGAGCAGCGCCCGCTAGATTTGCAGCCTCAGTCACACCATTTTGGCGCGCGAGCAGGTCACATATGCTTCCAAATGATGCGCCGCCATGTGCCATCCGCAAGATTTGCGCATCGGTCGTTTTCAGCGTGCGGAAACAGGGTGACAGGTCTTGGCGCCACACGCATAGCGTGACGGGCGCAGGGAAGGTTTCAACCCGGGGCGGCGTTTCCTCTGCATCAAGCGCGCTCCATAGGGCAGCGGCATTGGTGGTTACGTCGCCAAGCTTCAGCGTCGGGATCATAGTGAAGCAGACCTGTTCCCAATTCACGCCATCAAGCTGTGCAACGTCAACGGGCGTTGCATCCGCACCATCAAACGCACGGCGCATCGCCCATTCGAGCCATGCCATATCAGCAATTTCAGGATCTTCCGGGTAAAGTGCGCGTAATGTGTCAGGAAAATCATGGCCATAAGCATCAAGTGTCCAGCTTGTCGGCGGTTTTGCGTCAATGTGCGTGTGTGCGGCCATGTCGAACGCGTCGTCTCCCATCCATGCCCAGCATTTTTCGTACGTGTCGCGTATGCACGCCAGCAAAGTGCTGCGGTAATTGTTGCGATAGACATGAAGTCCCGGAGCGTTATGCATCTGCGTGGCGAAATCGTTCGCTGTCGCATCAACGAGAAAATCGCCCATCGCGCGCTGGAGCGCGGAGAGGCTCATGCGGCGATGGGCAGGCAGTGTGCCGCCAGCCGCCGCGCGATACTCAGCTCATCGAGCAACGCATCCAATGAAGGTATGTTGTCATCGCGCTCGATCATCGTCGCCACCATGCCAAGCTGCTGACAGACCTGTCCGTAAAGCGCCCAGACCGAATCGGGCACCGGCTCGTCATGCGTGTCGATCAGCAGATGCGCGCCTTGGCTATGCCCGGCCAGATGGATTTGCCGCACACGATCCATCGGCACGCCCGCAAGATAGTCGCACGGATCAAAGCCATGGTTACAGGCGCTGACATAGATATTGTTGACATCGAGCAGCAGATAGCATCCCGTGCGTACACACATCTCCGCAATAAATTCCCACTCGGTCATCTCGGATTCGGCGAAAGTCAGGTAGCTGGACGGATTTTCGATCAGCAGTGCACGTCCCAGAACCTCCTGCACGTGTTGAATATTCGCGCACACGACATCGAGAGCCTCCGTGGTATACGGCAATGGCAGAAGATCGTGCGCGTTGAAATGCGCGTTGCCAGTCCAGCTCAGATGATCCGATACCCAGAGCGGATCGATGCGGTCGGCAAGCGCCTTCAGCCGGGCGAGATATTCCGCGCGCAGCCTGTCCGCCGACCCGAGCGACATAGACACGCCATGTAGAGCGACAGGATATTGCGCGCGCACCGCCGCCAATGTGTGCAGCGGGCGACCGCCATCGACCATGAAATTCTCGGAGATGACCTCGACAAAATCCACCGGCACTGCGCCTGCAATAAAGGCGGAATAGTGCGGTGGGCGCATCCCGAGTCCGAAGCCATGAAAGCGTTTCATATTTCACTAGGTCCAAAAAGATGCCCGGCCCTCAGGCGATTGACCGGGCAAGGCGGGAGCCCATTACATGGCAGACGGTGTAGCGGCGGGTGGTGTCAGGCTGCCATGATCCGCTTTGCACTGTTTCTTGGACTCGGCCTTGAAGCCCTGGCCCTTGCAACTGTTCATCCCCTTGCAGGCATGATTGCCTGACTTGCAGTCCGACTGGCCCTTGCAGTTGTTAACACCGAAGCAATGCACCATTTTGGCGGCTTGCACGGGGGAGACGATGACCGTCGTGGTAACGGCAAGCAGTGCGGCAGTAGCAGCCACACTGGCCGCTGATTTTGCGATAATCATAAGATTTCCTTTCAGAATGGGGTGCCGGTATGGCCTCTATTGTTCGTATAGAGCTGTGTGCAGGTTACAAACTACTTCTGAATGTTTCTCACATGCCATTGATAAGCACTCCCGAAACGTTGACTTCAGTATGCAGGTTGCATCACCCAGCGGTCGAGCGACCATACCCCGCCACCACGCACGACAATGGTGAGCAGCAGCCCGAGCCAGAGACTATGCACCGTCCACCAGGCATCCGGAAAAACAAAAAATTGGATGAAGAGCGTCATTCCGACCAGCCCGAGCGCAGCAAAACGTGAGAACAATCCGAGTACAA
>JAGWQR010000008.1 GCA_028869975.1 Alphaproteobacteria bacterium
CGAGCAGCGATTCCTCGATCAGAACCTCTGTGGTTGGAGAGGCTTCCAGCCCACCCTTCACAATCTGGATGAACTCTTCGCGGTTATAGGCGATGCCGCCGCCGGTGCCGCCCATGGTGAAGGACGGGCGGATAATGCTCGGCAGGCCGGTATGTTCGAGCACGGCGAGCGCGTCCTCAAGGCTGTGCGCGATGCCTGAGCGCGCGCTTTCCAGTCCGATCTTGTCCATTGCGTTGCGGAACTTGATCCGGTCTTCGGCCTTGTCGATCGCCTCAGCATCGGCGCCGATCATCTCAACGCCATATTTCGCCAGCGTGCCATCCTTGAACAGCGCGAGCGCGGTGTTGAGCGCGGTCTGCCCGCCCATGGTGGGGAGCAGCGCCATCACTTCATCCGGGTGGCTGCTGCGCTCGGCGGCGATGATTTTCGCCACGATTTCGGGCGTGATCGGCTCGATATAGGTCGCGTCCGCCAGATCGGGATCGGTCATGATCGTCGCCGGGTTCGAATTGACCAGCACGATCCTGTACCCTTCCGCCTTCAGCGCCTTCACCGCCTGCGTGCCCGAATAATCGAACTCGCACGCCTGACCGATGATGATCGGCCCCGCGCCAATGATGAGAATGGAATGAATATCAGTGCGTTTGGGCATATCTTTAGCTCATCATCCCCGCGAACTTCTCGAACAGATAGTGCGAGTCCATTGGCCCCGGGGAGGCTTCGGGGTGGTATTGCACGCTGAATACCGGCGCGCCGGCCAGCTCGATCCCGCAATTTGAGCCATCGAACAGCGAGACATGGGTTTCGCGCACGTTCGCGGGCAGGGTATCCCGGTCAACGGCGAACCCGTGGTTCATGCTGGTGATCTCCACCGCCCCATCCGACAGTCGCTTGACCGGATGGTTCGCGCCACGATGGCCCTGGTGCATCTTCACCGTGCGCGCGCCGAGCGCAAGCGCGAGCATCTGATGCCCCAGGCAAATGCCGAACAGCGGCTTGCCTGTCTTGAGCCAGGCCTGAATGACCGGCACGGCATAGACGCCCGTCGCTGCCGGATCACCCGGGCCATTGGAAAGGAACAGGCCTTGCGGGTTGAGC